>DASYZH010000326.1:0-45716 GCA_035946435.1 Puia sp.
GTACGATCTATATCATGACGGAGTGCCCGGCCGATCTCCTTGCGCCTATCCTCACCCAGAATCAGGAGCGCATCGATATGTACAAATTGCAATACACCGCCACCAATCCGGAGATTACTAACTGGTGGCAGAACAGCTATAAGCTCATCAGCCGCGCCAATGACGTGATCGCCAACGTACCGCGCATCAATATGGACATACCTACACGCAACCACATCGTCGGCAACGCCTATTTCCTCCGGGCCATGGCTTATTTCGATCTCGTCCGCAGCTTCGGCGACGTGCCCCTGCTGCTTCACCCGATCACCAGCCCTGGTGACAGTTCGCTGTTCCCAAAACGCACCGCAGCCGCCACCGTCTATGCCCAGGTCATCTCCGATCTGAAATATGCAGAGACCAACTGTTTCTCCGAACCCAAGATACCCACCGCCTACAAAGGCGAGGTCTCGTCCGGCGCTGCTTCCGCAATGCTGGCCCGTGTCTACCTGCAGCGTGCTTCCAGTCCTTACGCCGATCCTGCCGACAACCAGAACGCCCTCACCGAATGCAATACCGTGATCAGCTCAGGTGTCTATTCGCTCATGGCCAACTATTCCGACGTATTCAACTGGAACAAGAAATATTATCCTGCGCAATCCGAAGTGATCTTCGCAGTCCAGTTCGGCTCCAACAACAGCGGCACCAGCCAGAACATCACCGTCCGCATGTTCTCGCCCTCAGGTCTCGGCGGCTCGGGTTCCTTCGTGGCCAATAGCAACTTCTGGAACAACGGCTATCCCGCTTACGACTTGATCCGGAAGAACTGGAACCTCAGCGATACCGCCGGCGGGAAGATAGTGACGCCCTATATCCATAAATACCGGGACCCCTCGTGGGTACAGGGTTCTAACAATTCGCAGATGAACTGGATCGTCCTGCGTTATGCCGATGTGCTCGAGATGCAGTCGGAGGCGATGAACAATATCGACCCTACCAATGCCGCCAAGTTCAACGGCGTCAACACCGTCCTTACCCGTGCCGGCATCCCCACGCAATACCAGTATAGCTTCGCCAATGTCGCCAGCCAAAGCGACTTTATCGACACCCTGGTCAAAGAACGTGCGCGTGAACTGTGCGTCGAAGGCCATCGCCGCTGGGACCTCATCCGCCTGGGCGCTTACCAGCAGGTGGAAGCCGGCATCGGGATGAATCTTCTACCCGACTACTATCTCATGCCTATTCCCCAAACGGAGCTCGACGCCAATCCTAAATTAACCCAGAACAAAGGATTCTAGAAGAAAAATGCCTGCCTAAATAAACCTTGCTATGCGACCTCAATTGCTTAAAGTCTCCAGCCAGCCCGGACATTCTTTTAGCGTTCGTCGTGATCTTGCACCCGACATCAACAATAAGTGGCATTTTCATGCGGAGGTAGAATTGCTGCACTTCAAGCGGGGAGATGGCACCCAGTTCGTAGGCGACAATATCAGCCGGTTCAGACCCGGCGATGTTGTTTTGGTGGGTGCCAATCTTCCGCATTACTGGCGCTTCGACGAAGGCCCCGTAGATGTCATCGTAACCCATTTCGCTGAAAACTGTTGGGGCGGCTCCTTCCTGGACCTCCCCGAGAACGTCCGGCTCAAAGCCCTCATGGACAAAGCCAAAAGAGGTCTCCAGGTAGAAGGCGGAGCCAAACGCAAGATCGCCCGCCTCGTAGAACGCCTGCCGGACTCCGAAGGCATGCCGCGGATGATCCTGCTCATGGAAGTCCTGCACGTCCTGGCCGAATCGGACCGGCTCCAGCCCCTCGCCTCCATGGGCTTCCGGCACAGCGTCACCGGCGCCGGACACGAGCGGGTCAACAGCATCTACGACTATAGCCTCCGCCATTTCCGCCACGCCATCCAGCTCGAAGAGATCGCGGCCGTTGCCAATATCAGCCCCAACTCCTTCTGCCGCTTTTTTAAATCGCGGACCGGGAAAACCTATTCCCGCTTTCTGCTCGAGCTGCGCGTAGGCCACGCCTGTAAACTGCTCATCGAGAACAATTTCAGCATCAAGCAGATCTGTTTCGAGAGTGGATTTAATAATTTCACCGGTTTCTATAAATATTTTAAATTGATCACCGGGAAGAGTCCGCTCGGCTATCAAAAATTATACAACCATGAACCGAATACATTGGTTACTTATCCTGCTGGCAACGCCCGCACTGCTCCATGCTCAAGCGCATAAGCTCGAAAAACTCTGGGAAACCGATTCCATCATTGCCGTGCCGGAGTCCGTGCTCCCCGACGCCACCCACTCCTTTCTCTTCGTATCGCTCATCGACGGCGGCGGCTGGGACGTCGACGGCAAAGGCGGCGTCGGAAAGCTGGGCCTCGACGGCACACACTATGACTATTGGATACATGGCCTCAATGCCCCCAAAGGGCTCGGTCGCCACGGCAACCGCCTCTACGCCGCCGACATCAGCAATGTCGCGGTGATCGATATTGCCAAAGGCCGCATCATCAAAAAGATCGAAGTCGCCGGCGCGAGTGGGCTCAACGATATTACCGTGGATGACGCCGGCATCGTCTATGTCTCCGACTCCAAGGCCGGCAAGGTCTATCGTATCGAAAAGGATGTTCCTACCCTCTACATGGATAACCTGCCCGGCGCAAACGGCCTCAAGGCGACTAAAGATGGTTTATATATCCTGGCCAGGAAAGCGGTCCTCTTCGCCGATGCGAATAAAAACCTCCGCACCATCACCGATCTCCCCAATGGCGGCGACGGCATAGAGCTCGCCGGTAATGGCGATCTCCTGGTTAGCGAATGGGTCGGCTATGTCTACTACGTTTATGCGGACGGCCGCAAAGAGCTGCTTCTCGACACCCATAACGACAAAAAGAATACCGCCGACATCTGCTATGACGCGGCCAAACACATTCTCTATATCCCCGAATTCAATGGCAAAGCCGTCTCCGCCTGGCGGCTCACCACCGGCGCCACGACCCTCCTATGGAACGAACATCGTCTTGATATGTGGAAAAGCAAGCTCGGCTCCGGCGACCCCGGCGCGAAAGACCTCGTGGCAAAGCTTCGCGAACAGGCTGACCACCTCCTCGACCTCCCCGCGCTGTCCGTGATGGACAAGACCATCACGCCGCCCAGCGGCAACAAACACGACTATATGAGCCAGGCGCCCTATTTCTGGTACGACAGCTCCAAACCTAACGGTCTGCCCTATCTGCGTCGCGACGGCGAGCGCAATCCCGAGATCTACAAGATCACCGATCACCGCGAGCTGGGTGAATTGGGCGGCAGGCTTCAGACACTTGCAGTAGCCTGGAAGCTCACCGGCGACAGCCGCTATTCGGAGAAAGCCGCCGCCTTGCTACGCCACTGGTTCGTTGACGAGGACAGCCGCATGGATCCCAACCTCGAATTCGGTCAGGGCATCCCCGGCATCAACACCGGCCGTGGCATCGGCATCATCGAGACCATCCCCCTCATCGGCATCGCCGATGTCATAACCCTGCTGCATGGTGCACCGGCCTTGACAACGGCGGACGACCAGGCCCTTCACTCCTGGTACACGGAATACCTGCACTGGATGCTCACCAGCAAGAACGGCCAGGAGGAGCACAAGGCCGCCAACAACCACGGATCGTGGTACCTGGCCCAGGCCACCGACTTCGCCCTGTTCACAGGCGATACCCTTACGGCCCGCACCCTCGCCCTCGAAGGTAAAAGCAAGATGGACCACCAGATCGAGCCGGATGGAAAAATGCCCGAAGAGCTCGCGCGTACTAACGGTCTCGGTTATAGCACGTACAACCTGCAGGCCCTCTTTACCCTCGCCACCATCGCCTTACATGCCGGCGTCGATCTCTGGAATTATAAGAACACGCAGAACAGCGGCATCCGCGCGGCTTTCGACTGGCTCCTTCCCTATGCGATGGACGAAAAAAAATGGGCCTATCGGCAGATCTCCGGCTACAACAAGGATGAGCTCTACGCCCTCCTGCTCCAGGCATGGCCCGTGTATGCCGACAGCGGGTATCTCAACGACGCCCATCGCATCCACCCGGCCGGCGGCAATGTCCTCACGGAGCTTTCCTGGGGCATGTGAAAGCTGCTGTTCAACCCACCCGTGCACAGAACAAATATCCCGCAAGTGGCGACGCGCTGATCAACGGTCTGACGATCGGAACGGGACCGGGCACACTATCCGACAATACCGCTTTGGGCAAGTCCGCCCTCGCCCACAATAGCGGTGGGCAAAATACAGCAGTTGGCAGCCTCGCTCTCACTAGTTGCACAGGGTCGGGCAATACAGCAGTAGGAACCTATTCCCTCATGGGAAACTCTACAGGTTGGAACAATACAGCCATTGGGTTGTATGCCCTTATGACAAATGGGGGCAGTAGTGGGAATACCGCATGTGGTGCCGGGGCGTTGTCAGGCTGGGATGGGTCGGGCATTATCGGATCGAGCAATACGGCCGTGGGGGTAGACCAGCTCGAGCAGCTCCTCGGTGTTAAGGCCGCCGCCGGTGAAAGTTCCTCCACCCAACACCGGCACGGCCCTGCTCCAGATCACCGGACTCAACGGCGAAACGATAAGATCCGTTGCGCTCTCCGGTACCGGCGCCGGCCAGGTGTCCGTCCAGACAGCCCAATTAGCGGCCGGAACCTATATGTATTCATTGGTCGTGGATGGCAATCTGGTGGACACCAAGAAGATGGTGCTGGTCAAATGAGCCTTCCACATCGTCCGGATCCTATCGTCCTTATTTCAGGTCAATCCTGATCACTGTAGCCAGCGCATCGGGTGCGGACGCGGGCACATGGATCACCAACCCGTCCGATGTCTTCTCGGTTTGGAGGGTGCCGCCGTCGTCGAGCAGGCTTGCCTTGCGGACTTCACCCTGCATTGCGGGCACCACGAGCCGTCCATCGGCCGGCCAGTCGAAAACGGTGAAATATAAGGTAGCTCCTTTACTCGTACAACGTCCCCAGGGCAACGGGCCCATGGGGCTCCCTTTGGTGCCATCAATCGCTTCACCATTGACCTTCATCCAGCCGCCGATGACCTTTAGCGCGTCGATGCTCGGCTGGGGGATCTCACCTTCAGGAGTGGGTCCCACATTCAGCAGATAATTACCGCCTTTTGAAGCGATATCGACCAGGTTATGGATCAGCGTCGCCGGTGTCTTCCAGTTGTGATCCGACTTTTTAAAACCCCAGGTGCCGTTCATGGTCATACAGGTCTCCCAGTCGCCCGCCAACTCGCCTGGTTTGGGGATCTTCTGCTCGGGCGTCTTATAGTCGCCCGGAAAATCCGGGCGTTTGAGCCTGTCGTTGGTGATGATCGCGGGCTGCAGTGCCAGCAGCGCATGCAGCTTCCCGGCATATTCGTCTGTCATGCCCGTAGGCGTGTCCCACCACAAGACGGCAACATCGCCATAGTTGGTGAGCAGCTCCCGCACCTGCGGTACCGCCACCTTGTCGATATAACCGCCCATCGAATCCGTGCTCTGTGCCGGGTCCCAGTGGCCATTGTGCGCGGCCGTATAGGCGTCGATGGCCGCGCTGTCGGGATTCGGCCAGCCCTCGGACGTCACCTTCCGGGCTACGGCGCCGCCGGGGTTGTTCCAGTCCTGCGCCTGTGAATAATAAAAGCCCAGCCTGATCCCATATTTCCTGCAGGCCGCCGCCAGCGGTTTCAGCAGGTCCTTGCCATACGGCGTCGCGTCGACGACATTCCATTTACTGGCCTTGCTGTCGAACAATGCAAACCCATCGTGATGTTTGGCCGTGATGACGATATATTTCATGCCGCATCCCTGGCCATCTTCACCCAGGCCTCGGGATCGTACTTTACCGGATTGAACTGCCGTGCCACCTTTTGGTATTCGGCGACGGGTATCTTCCCCCGGTTCATGATCCACTCCCCGGCCTTATTGATCGGGTGACCGTCGTATTCGCCGCCCAACACCGCATACACGCCCCAGTGGATAAACAATCCGAACCGCGCCTCCCGCCACCAGGCCATGCGTTCGTCATGTGTCAGTGTGTCGCCTTTCCGTACATCGATCATCAGCGGCTGTGGCATCGCGCGGACATTCCGCATTCCCGGGACCCAGGTGCTCCTTAACAAGGCCTCTATATAGTAATAGTCCGCATAGCTCAGCGGCTCATCGACTTCGAGACCCGTCCGCCTGGTGCCTGTACTGTGCAACAGGATAAAACCTTTATCCTCCCCTACCGGCGCCCGGTAATGATCCGTAAGACTCGCCAGGATATGATCGGCGGCCTTTCGGTATGCCGCGCCGTCCGCGCTATACCCGCTCAATTCATATAGTCCCGATGCGATCACCGCCGCCGCCGAAGCGTCGCGCGGTTCATTACCGCCGCCCCCCGCGGCCAGTCGCCCGCTGGCATCCCGCGGTATTCCCGGCGCATCGAAATCCCAATACGGCACCATATCCGCAGGCAGCCGCGGATGATGCAGGATGAACGCGGCGATATGCTCCGCCTGCCGCAGGTAAGCGGGATCGTGCGTATACCGGTAACACACCGTATACCCATAAAGCCCCCAGGCCTGGCCCCGCGCCCACGCGCTGGAATCGGCATAGCCCTGCCACGTCATCTTCCGCCGTACCCGACCCGTGACCGTATCGTAATCGACTACATGATAGGAGCTGTAATCGGCGCGGAAATGATTTTTCATGGTCGTATTGGCATGACGCACCGCGATGCGATAAAACGAACTGTCCCCTGTGAGCCGTGTTGCTTCAAACAACAGCTCGAGGTTCATCATATTGTCGATGATCACGGGATACTGCCAGAGTTCCGGGTGATGATCCCAGCTTCGAATGACGCCTATCCTGGGATTGAATCGCGTCGCCAGCGTCCGTGCTGCCGTAATGATCACCCGGCGATAGGCGGTGTCCCCCGTGATACGATAGCCCGTGCCAAAGCTGCTGAAGACCTTTAAGCCGACATCATGCGAGGTTCCGTTGACACTCTCGCGTTCTTCCGGCGCGGTGAACAGCTCGGCCTCCGCCCTCCATTTGGGCTTGCCGGTGTACTTATACAACATCCATAAGACCCCGGGGAAATATCCGCTGGTCCAGTCCCGCGAAGCCACGAGCTTCAGCCTGCCCTTCTCGATGGTCCGCGGACTAAACGGTGTTTCTCCGTCGCCCGGCGCCCCGTCGCTCCCGGCGTCCTCGCCATCCCGAATCGCCCTTACCAAATCGAGCATCATTTCCGTCTGCCGCCCGGCCTCCGCCATCACCTTCGGCACGTCCACGGCGGAAGCCTGCATTGGCCTCATCCAAATTAAGGGATGTCTCACCGGCAGATTCCGGATGACCTCGGCATTCCGGGGGTCATGGTCGAGTCGCTTCCACGTGTCCAGCCATTCTTTATTGCCGAACGCCATTGCTCCGAAAAGCAATGCCGGCTGTGCCACCGGCCACTGGTCCCAGATCATGATATCATGCGGATAAGGCCATTTGGTTTTGTCGGCGATATAAGGATACAGGTATTCGATTCCCCTTTTGAGCGATTTGCCGCTATCCGCCTGGTAATGCCAGAGGTCATCCCCGGGTGTCGACAACAACTGGCATATGGTCGCCATGGCATCCAGGTTGAACAGCGAATAGCCATAAGGCTTAGTTCGTTTGATCTCCAGGGGAAAGCTGCCGTCGCGCGCCATCTGCCGCGGCAGCAGGATCGTCTTATACCGCGTCTTGCAGAAATCCATCAATTGATGAACGCCGGTGAACCGTGCAAAGGCCGCCACCTGCATCGCCCAGCAGGTGCTATGATTGTTGAGCGCATTCATCTCCTTAAGGCCATACGGATGTGTTGTTAGCCAATGCAGATAACGCGCGAACCACGCCTTTATCTTCTCGAGCAATGCTGCATCCATGGCCTTCGATCCTTCCATGGCCTCCAGCCCCATCACTACCTCCATGAGCTGAATGGTGTCGATGATGCCATAGCTTCTGCCCGTCGCCCTTCCCTTGATGGCCTGTCCATATTGCAGGTTGGGATTCATCATCGTGGCCGTGTCGACAAACCATGCCCGGCAATGATCCAGGGCCTGCCGCACGTACCGGTCATCATGCGTCAGCACCCACGCCGACCCCAATGCGCCGACCACCTTGCTTAGCCGGATCATGGCCAGCCGGTGTGCAACGAAATTATTGGGATTGGACTGTCCGTCCCTGTTGACATATGGGCTATCGGGCGAGGCCGGGTTCGGCCAAAAATAGTCAGCTTCGGAAAAGAAATCATGCAGGCCTCCCGCGCTACGGTCCGAATGTGACGCCGTCACGGTCACCGGCTTCTGCTTCATCGCCCACGCAGCCTCGGCCATCACCTGCGGCTTCAGAGTATTAACGACCTCCGGCCGGAGGCCCTGCGCCCAGGCGCAAACGCTCAGGAACAAACCGATCGCTAAAACCAATGGATTTTTCATATTCAAATATCCCGAAAACCTACCTTCCCGGCATTAGCATATTAGTAAACAATCTTGGCATCCCGGCCCCCCGGCGGTCCTTTTTTCCTAATTTGAAGCTATAAGAACGATGACCTTTCTCCTCTTACTGGCCGTTGCTACCAACATCAGCGCGCAGAATGCCGACAACCGGGTCTATGCACCTTATGCCATCGGCCCCTATGTCCGATCTCGGCATCACGGGCAACTATATCGTCCGTGACGTATGGCATCAAAAGGATATCGGCATCTTCGACCATGCCTCCACCGCCCTCCTGCGCCGCCATGGCGTCGTGCTGGTCACCCTCCGCCCTTCCTCGCAAAAGGGAGGGCTGCTAACGCAGCCCTCTTTCTTTTCTACCGTGCTGCATCCTCCGCCGAAGTCAACACGACTGTATTCGGCTTGATGGCCGTGGTCGTCTTGGCTGTCTGTGCGTTGGAAACCGCCGGTAAGTCATGATGCGTTCGCGTCATTGCGGCCCGGGCGTCCATCAGCGGGCAATGCCCGGAATGATGGATCACCACACCCGCGGCCAGTAAACCTACTCCGCCGAGGGTTAAAAGACTCGTTTTCATGTGCATGAAATTTTACGTTAACAATTGGGATAACAGGCCAATTTACTCCGGCCGTCTCCCGCTGCCAACGTCGTGGGGCCCAACTGTTCAAAAGCGCCGCCCAATGGTCCGTCGCCACGGCTCAGTTGCCGTGGCCGCCACGGCCACGACTCAGTTGCCGGGATGGCCCAGCCCAAAATCCGTCTTAGTTGCCGGCCAGCCATTCCAGGAAGTGCGCCACCTTCGCCCGTCCCACCGTGACCTTGTCCTCGCACGGAACAAGCAGATTTACGAGCAGCCGCCGCCCCGCATCCTGCGAAACATCGCGGATCGCCTCCCGATTCACGAGACATTGCCGGTTGACACGATAAAAGCCCATCCCCGCGATCTTCTCGACTTCCTCCAGCGTCTTATGGACCGTATAGGCCTGCTTGGCAAACGTCACCAGCAGCACAGCATCGGCCTTGAGATAAAAGAAAGCGATATCGCCCACATTCACCGGCACGATCTTCTCCTTGTGATATACCAGAATGCTCCGTCGCGAAGCCTGCTGGGCAAATAAAGCCGCCATATCCGTGAGCATGGCCGCAGGCGACAAACCGCCAGCCGTTGTCCCGCCGGTCAGACGCTGGTATTTCGCGAGCGCCTCCGCGATGCTCTTAGCCGAAAAAGGTTTCAAAATATAATCGATGCCCGCCGCCTTAAAGGCATCCAGCGCATACGCGTCATAGGCCGTACAAAAGATCACCGGAACGCTCTGTACAAATGTGGCAAAGATGGAAAAGCTAAGCCCGTCACCCAGCTGGATATCGCTAAAGATCAGGTCGGGCAGGGCATTCTCGCGGAAGTATCCGGTCGCCTCGGCTACCGACCCGAGGACAGCCACGATCTTCGCGGCGGGCTGCGCCGCCCGGATGCAGGCCTCCAGATCTCTCGCCGTCAACGGCTCATCTTCAATGATCACTATATTCATGCGCCAGGACTTTTACATATACGGAAAAAGATTCGGCCGTTTCTTCCTTGCGGATCTCGTCGCCGCTGAGCGCCCGGTAGCGCTCCCGCAGATTCACCAGCCCCATGCCCGCGGATTCCACGCCCGTGTGTTTCCGCTGAAGGTTATTTTCGACGGCAATCCATCCGCTTCGATACGTTACAGCAACCCGCAACGGCTGTGCCGCCGTGAGCACATTGTGTTTGATGGCGTTTTCGATGAGCAATTGTAATGAGAACACCGGCAGATAACCCGATTCGCGCACGTCGGCCGGGACGTCGATCGAAAATTCCAGTGCCGTCCCGAAGCGCATCCGCTGCATCTCCAGGTAATTGTTACAAAGCTCCAGCTCCGCCGCCACGGGCACGGTGCTCGCCGTATGCGAAGCCAGCGAAGCCCGCAGGAAACCCGACAACCGCACCAGGTATTCGCCGGCCTGCTCCGGCGAGATGCCGATCAGCGATTTCAGCGTGCTCAATGAGTTAAAAAGAAAATGCGGCTGCACCTGCTGCATCAGCTGAAGGTTCATGGCCTCCGCATTCCGTAACCGCAATTGCGCATTCTCTATTTCCATCGCTGCCTTCTTCTCCCGCACCACCGTGAGGTCCTGTAGGATGATGATCACCATATCCACCGAAAGGAAGATGATCAGATGCAGATGCGCTCCGGCGCTCCACGTACCGAACCGCCAACCCGGCATCGGCAGGAAAACCTTGTGAACTAAACCAATCGCCAAAAGGATACAGAACAAGCCGCTGACTGCATACCGCCAGTTCTTGCTGCCGGCTAAAGCATACAACCCGATATTCACCGCCCAGATAAACAACACCAATAGCGTGGTGAACGCAAAGGCCCACGGATACAACGAGAGCTGCAGCCCCGTGAGGATGAACAGCGGAGTTACCGATAAAGCGGCGATTGCCGGAGAACTATACAGCGCTACCCAGAACTGTTTTTTCATCCCTGGCGACATGTCACCGCCGCCTCCGCCGGCAAAAGGTCATCACCGGTTACGGTCAATTTCACTTCACCATTCGGCGCAGGAGCGGCTGCCCCGCCCGCGGCGCCCGCATT
This sequence comes from Puia sp., assembly GCA_035946435.1. Taxonomy (GTDB): domain Bacteria; phylum Bacteroidota; class Bacteroidia; order Chitinophagales; family Chitinophagaceae; genus Puia. Next base: position 11,099 of record DASYZH010000326.1, read on the forward strand.
CGCCGGCGTGATGCTGCTTTGCAAAATGACCTGGCATTTTCCGCCGAACAGCTGCCGCTGCCATCCTCCATCGGGATACTGATCCGGCTCATGGCTGCTCGGGTTACCGTTGCCGACACCGATGATCTTCGCCGGGCCACTCACCGCAAACCGTAATAAATTCGCCGCATCGGGTACTGCCCTGCCCTGCTTGTCCACGACACTGCAGTTCACGACCACGGCATCCTTGCCATCGGCTGTCAGCGTGGGCTTCGAGGCTGTTGCGACGATGCGGTAAGGCGCTCCCGTAGTCTCTACGACAGCCGTTAGTTTTCGGCCATGCCTATGCGCTATCGCGGTGAGTTTTCCCGGCGCATAGGCGACCATCCATTCGAGATGGCCGTTCACCGGCATCGTTTTCTTTCCCAGTGACCTGCCGTTGAGGAACAGCTCTACGTCGCCGGCATTGCTGTTGACCCACACCGGGATCGGTTTTCCTTCCTTACCCTTCCAGTTCCAATGCGGCGCAATATGCAGCACATCCTTGTCCGTCCACCAGCTTTGATAGTAATAATAAACGGTCTTAGGAAACCCACACACGTCCATGACCCCGAAATGACTGTTGATATCCGGCCAGCGATACGGCGTGGGCTCACCGCGATAATCGAAACCTGTCCAGACAAAACCACCCATGAACCAGGGCCGCTCTGCCGCGATCCGCCACCAGTATTCCGCCGTAGAAGCCCATGGCGGCGCCACGCTGTCATAATCCGGGACATAGGCATTCACGGTATCGCGTTCAAAGATGCTGCGCGTCGATACGGTGCTGGCCACTTCGGTACCGATAATGGGCTGGTCGGGATGGTCCTTGCGATAAGCATCCAGCCCGGTGAGATTATAGTTGAATCCTCGTACAGGGATCACTTCGTTGACGCCGCGGTAGACATTCCCTTCGTTAGCGGCATAGGTACAGGTCCGCGTCGGGTCCAGCAGTTGTTGCCGCTGGAGCTGATGCTGCGCGATCAGCTTTCCCGTTGTCGAGGCCTGGATCACCCACTCTTCGTTGCCGATGCTCCACATAAAAACGCTGGGGTGGTTGCGGTCCCGCAGGATCTGCTGTTCGAAATCCGCACCATATTCCGATCCGCTGTTCAGCAGCCGCGTCTCGTCGAGCACCAGCATGCCCAGGCTGTCACACGCATCCAGCAGCTCGGGTGTCGGCGCATTATGACTCGTCCGATAGGCATTGACGCCCATCTCCTTCAACAACCCGATCCGGTAATATTGCAAGTAGTCCGGCAAGGCGCTGCCCACGCCGGCATGATCCTGGTGACAGCATACCCCGTGTATCTTCACGGGCTCGTCATTGAGAAAAAGTCCTTTGTCTTTATCTATCCTCACGGTCCGCACTCCAAACCGTACGACAACACTGTCGATCGTCCGGTCGCGGTCCCGCACCAGCACCACTGCGCGATACAGGTAGGGGTTGTCCAGCGACCACCATGTCGCCTGCGGCAGTTGCAGGTCCGCCTTCACCCTCCCTTCCCGGCCGGCGCCTACCGCCAAAGACATCGCCGTCCCTTGCGCAACCCGCGCCCCCTGCCGGTCCGTCACATAGGCGACGACCGTCGCCTGCGCATCCTGCAACCCATTGTTATCCACCGTGGTCTCGATAGTCACTGCCGCCGGGCCGCCCGCCGGCGCTCCCGCGCTTTCCGGCGCCGTATGCACGAACACCCCGCCCACCTGCGCAATATGCACCGGGTCGTATACATTCAGCCATGCATGCCGGTAGATGCCGGCGCCCTCATAGAACCAACCTTCATATTGGCTCGCGTCGACCCGCACCACCACCGTGTTCTTGCCGCCATAGTGCACAAAGTCGGTGATGTCATAGGTGGAGCCGGTATACCCGCTGAAGTTGCCGCCGAGATAGCAGTTGTTGATCCACACCTTGCTGTCCCGGAAGATGCCATCGAACTGCAGCACGAACCGCCGGCCCGAGTCGCTTTTTTCGATCGTGAACGTCTTGCGGTACCAGCCGATGCTGTTTTCCGGGAAAAGGCCGCCGATCGCATGATAGCCATGCGCATCCACATCGTCATTACCCGAATGCACAAACGGCAAGGCCACCGCCCAGTCGTGCGGCAGCTGTACATCGGCCCAGCCTTTGTCATTGAAACCGGCCTTGATGCACGTGTTATCGGCATCGCCGGTTTTGGCGAGGATATTCCCGACGCCATAGTTGAAATCCTTCGCCGGATCGGAAGCATTTCCCAAATGAAATTTCCACCCGCCGTCGAAATCCCGCCGCTCCCTTCCGTCTTGCGCAAGACTACGTCCGCCGAGAGCAACTATTGCAACCAGTAATACCAGCAATTTCGTCATGTAAGATCGTTTGATCGAAGATAAAATTCTTTTTAAGCAGAAATAAACTATTTTATTCCGAAGGCAGCCCCCGAAGAGAAATAAAATGGCCCCTCGCTTCGTAAGGGGCCACTATAGATTTGCAAAACCGCAAGTTTAGAATCGTATCTTCTCCGGCAAATATTTCTTTACCAACGCCTCATAATAGGGCTTCAGTTCCGTCCAATTCGGTGGCGTCGGGTTCTTGGAATAAAGATCATAAGGATTGAACAGCTTCACCCATTTGAACATTTCGCGATCGTGATCGTCCAGCAGGTGATCATAAGCCTGCTCGCGGTGCTGTGCATAGAAGGAGTGATAACGCAACATATATAAGGCCGGCTCCGGCAGATAGTCTTTTACCATATGGTAGACATACTCGTCATGGCCCCACGACATATGCACATTCTTCAGCCCGCAGCCTTCGGAGTAGACGCCATTCTTCGTCTGATATTGCTCATTCTGCGCATCGGGATTCTGCGCAAAGAACTCGGGATAAACGATCTTGTCGCTCCACGCGCACCCTACCGGGAACGTGTCCCCGACCACCGCCCACTGCGGCTCGCCGAACAAACACAATACCTTACCCATATCATGGAACAAACCGGCCAGCACCATCCAGTCCGGATGCCCGTCCGCGCGGATCGCCTCGGAGGTCTGCAGCAGGTGCTGGAATTGATCCAGGTCCGTATCCGGATCGCTGTCATCGACCAGCTGATTCAGGAACTGAAAAGCATCCCACACCGACATCTCTTTTTTGTCGAACCGCAGGAATTCGGCCTTTTTCTCCCGTACAAAATCATAGGTCTGATAGGTATGGTTCAGCCTGTAGAACTCCCGCACCGAATCACGGCCGGGGGTCTCATAATTACGATATTCTTCCGTAGTCTTGCCTTGGGCGATCGACTCGGGATCAGGATAACGCTCCAACAGATCGTCTTCCCAGACGTCGAGCGAAGATAGCGGATTGGTCTCAGCGGCACTGAGCGGCTGTGTCGGTTTCGATTGCATTCGTTAGCAAATTTAACTTCCAAATTAATCAAAAAAGAGCATTTGGACAAGGCCATTTTTGCGCAAACGCTTGCACTACTTTATAGGTTCGATCCCATACCGCACCAGCATCGCCTCTATTTCCTGCTTCAGCTTCGACCGCGGCATCCACAGCACTCCACTCAAAAATCCCTGGCTGGCCAAAGCCCCTGCGGCGATCAATGTCTCGATCAGCGCCAGATTGTCGACCTTCTTTTCCGGCCAGATATGCACCCGCTCCCGTTTTTTAACAGCCCATATCGCCGTGGTCAACGGCGTCCCGCCATATTGATTTTGCGTCTCCAGCGGGGCTCCCCGTTCGATCAGCAGCCGGATCGTATCCAGATGTCCGCCCAGGATTGCCATATGCAGGGCATACATCCCATTCACCGGCTCATCGGGATCTGCTCCACGATCCATCAGATATCCGACTACAGCCGGATGACCATATTCACTGGCCCAGTTCAATGCTGCGCTCAGCTGCATATGCGTATGTGGCTTTTTTAGCTTTCCCACCGCGTCAAAGAACCCCTCCACCACGTCGAGACGGCCCACACCCGCCGCACCTTCGAGATCGAGATGGGCTCCCAGCTGAGCCAGATAGCTTGCCGCCTCCGGCCTGCCGTTGGCCAGGCAGGCATTTACCGTCAGTTGCCGCTTGTCCATCGCATCAGGGGCATCGATAAGGGCGCCCGCGGCCAGCAGGCGGTCGACCAACCCCTTCATCACCCCCGCCTTGGCCGGATGAATGCTCGTCGCCACAAGCCCAAGCGTCGTGTCGCATCCGCCATACATCGCTGCCTGCGCATTTACCTCGGCGCCCGCCCCCAGCAACACCTCCAGGATCTCCGGCATATTGTCAGGATAATGGTCCCGGAACTCTATCCCGTTGGCGGCAATATAATGCAGCAGCGTCCCGTGATGCCGCCGCATGCTGCGATGACGGATCAGCGAAGGATAGAGCCGCATCAATGCGTGCAAACCGGATGTGTCGCCGGACAGGATAGCGACCGCGGCCGCCTCGAACGAAGACACCCGCGAACCGGAAGAAGAGGCTTCCTCAACCCAGGCCTCCAGGTGCGCCCAACTCTCGAGATAATACCATTCCGCCATGGTCAGCTTGATATCGGCGAAGGTCATCGGCGCATAAGGATATTCCCCCGGCCCCAGCCACCTTCGCAGTCGGGGATGAAGACTATGGACTAAAGATTTTATGGCAGAATCGCCGGCCAGATAGCCGGCATAAAGCTCTTCGGCTTGTCGTCGATATTCGACGATTCCCGCAGTCACTGGCAATGTCCCGATCTTCATAAAAAATAAATTATACATTTTCGACGGGCCGGTTTTCGGCGGGCCTGCGCTCCCATAAGAGGCCAAGCGAAGCTACCGTAAAGAAAAAAAGCAGGATTATCGGTAAGACCTGATAACGGAATACGCTGGGTGACGCGGCGATACAAAACAAAGCATTCGACAGCAGATAAGCTGCTGTAAGCTCCAAAGACCCCATGAACACAAGATTTGCCTCCCGCCGTTTCCGCGAGAACAGATACCACAACGTCGTGATCACAAAAACGAAATTCAGGTACAACGCGATCCAGGGCCAGGGCGCCAGGAGCGCTTCCTGCCCCGTAAACGACCAGGCACGCACCCGTTTACCACGATAACGGAACCAGCGAACCGCCACCATATCCACGGTGCGTTGCCCTTCGTTATACACGCCGAACACATCCAGCGGCGATACAAAAAAGCTCTTCGCGCTGTTCCAGGCATAATACCGGATATACGCAAGCGGATGACGCCGCACCAGAAAATACCCGTACTCCGTAAACACGGGTCCCACCCTGTTCCAGGCATTGAAATAGGTCGTATGCTCTCTCCTGCGCAGGGTATCCATATAAATATGCAGCGGCGAACTACGCACCCACATATATTCCGTGGTCGCCACCGGTCCGCGTTTCAAAAGCTCCGGTCCCGTCAAGGCAAAAAAATTCCGTACATCCGCCGCCAGTTCGGCAGTCGCCGGCGAAGGCAGCCCCACCGTATCCACCGGCAGGAACGGATACAGATGCAGGGCATTGTTGGCGATCTGCCATCCGCTGAACGCCGAGAAGATCCCGGCGCCCGTGTGCTCATAGGTGATACGCTTTATCCAGCTCATGCCAATCACTACCGCGCCGATGCTGCATACGATTCCCGTGAGCTTGAAAGCCGCGGACGCCTTTTTCCGCAACAGCAAAAAACTCAGCGAGGCAACGGCGGGGTAATACAAGGCTACATACCGCACATTGAAGATAATAAAAAGCAATGCTACCTGCAACGCCAGCCGCCACCAGGTCGGTGCGCGCATCATCCCCATCAACACCGTAAGCCAAATGATACTCAACCCTACGAACAGCGCATCGCTGGAGACATAATTGCAGAGATAGGAGATCGTCGGGTTCAGCAGCAGAAATGCAAGCAGCACACCGCTCGCGCGCGGCCCCAGCTCACACCGGCGGACCAGCGTGAGAAAGAGCCCCAGGCAGGCTCCCTGGACCAGCAAATATTGCACGGTAACTAAAAAGGTATCCGAAGTCCACACCGCATTCACCAGCCGCAGGAAAAGCGAATAGCCTATGGGCCGGTAACCGATCGCATCCTGCTGCACGGCCGCCTCGATATAACTGTACGAGTCGGTAAAAAAATCGGCGAAAGGATAATAACTCTTGAAAACGATCCATTCCACCATCATAACGGGAATGGCTATGTAGAGATACCTGGCGGCCCCCCTGCCCGGCAACCGTCGAAAGAACGAGGATATTGTCACCGGCCAAAAATAGCGGTAAATCGCTAGAATTCAAATTCCCCCCAGCGTCTTCCCCGTCGGGTTTTTAAAGCCCATCGTCCAGGTTACATCCGCTCCCGGCGTCTCCCGGTACCCCTACAGGCCATTTTAACGGTTCTTTGGCAATTTTTCTATATATCTTTCGGTTCAATCGGCGTTTTAAACACAATCAATCCCAAAAGATCCGCATGACTACTCTCTACCCTAAAATAACCATATGTTACCCCCTAACACCCGGAGAGGTAATTTGCTCATCGCGGCGTTTCTGTTGTTGCTTTCTGTAGTATTTGAGCAATTTTTTATTGCCCCATTTTTCCCCATGGTCGACGCCGCGGGAAGCCTCCGCCTCATGATCGTCTTTTTGGATATCCCGCTTTCGCTGCCGGGTATTAGCTGGCTGCCGGTCACTATCCTCTTTTGTATCTTTTATGCGGTCGTCATCGGCCCCCGTCTTTCCCGCACGGAATCAAAAGGTTTCCTCGGCAAACGCGTGTGGAAAGCGCTCACCGGCTGGTACCTGCTCCTCGGCTGCATCGCCGCGGGTGGTGGTTTGTACTATTTGATCGAAGGTTATCTTCCTAAACAGGTAGCCAATGGTATCGACTCGTTTGGCATCAACACCGATCTTACACTTCCCTACCCTTCCGGTGAGCTCCTCCATCTTCACGGCAGCATGATCCAGCTCCTGTTCGGCCTGCTGGGGCTTCATCTGATGGCCCGCCGCGCTGCTATGCCGCAATCGTCGGTTGCCGTGGCAGAAGCCCAGGCCATCATCAATACTCCGCCGCCACCGCCGCAGCGAATACCCACGACGACGTTCATCAAAACAAAGCGCCGCGAATCCGCGACTGCCGCTGAGCCTGCAACATCACCGCGCCGCGAATCCGCAATGATCGCCGAGGCAGCACCGGCCGGCGTCGCCACAGCACCGGCGTCACGTCGCTCATCCGTCTCCGTTACCCCGCCGCCCGCTGCCAGGACCGCCGTTACGGCGCAGGAGCGGCAGACGCCCGCGCAGGATCGCCCCGCCGCAAAGCCTTCGGAGCCGGCCTTCCCCGGCGAACCGCCCATGTGCCGGTTGACGACACCACCGCCCATCGCCATCGTGATGCCGCGTGCCGCGCCCACCGTGGGGAAAGCGCACCCCTGCTTCGTCATCGGCGGGTTAAAACCTACATCCAGGAAATAGGCAACCCCGGTGTTCCGCCGTCGGCCGGTTAGTCGCTACGCAACGCGTTCACCGGATTCATCACGGCTGCCCGCACACTCTGAAAGCTTATCGTCACCGCCGTAACCGCCACCGCGAGCAGAGCCGCGAGCAGGAACACACCCGGACCGATACTGATGCGATAGTAATAGCCTTGCAGCCAGCGCTCCAAAAAGAGATAGGCGATCGGCGCAGCGACTAAAAAGCTTAGGCCAACGAGTAGCAAGAACTCCCTGCCTAGCAAGGCGACCACCTGTACCACTGATGCGCCCAGGACTTTACGGATACCGATCTCCCTGGTGCGTTGTTCCGCTTTATAGGCAGCCAGCCCGAATAGACCCAGGCAGGAGATAAATACCGCCAATACGGCAAAAAGTGCCGCCAGTCTGCCGATCAACGCTTCCGTATCGAATTCGGCGGCATATTGCGTGTCGATGAACGTATAGGTGTAGGGGGTCCGCGGATCGATCTTTTCAAAGATCGTCTTCAGCGTGGCCAGCGCTACTGCCGTATTTACCCGGGGCGCCAGCCGATAGGTCAGCGCAAAACACCAGTCCGGATGATAATCATACATCGTTGGATCTGCCGGTCGCCAGGGCGATTCACCAAGGGCATCTTTCACGACCCCGATAATGCGTAACCGCTGTGGCGCACCCGATGCCGTCCAATCGATGAACTGGCCGATAGGATTTGTCAGCCGCATACGCTTTACCGCCGCTTCGTTGAGGATCACATCGGTGCTGTCCGTACCATAATTGCCGGTAAAATTCCGCCCTGCCACGAATGGCGTACCCAACGTCTTGAAATAATCCGCATCGGCTACGTTATTTACCGCCATCATCAGTGCTTCATTGGGCTGCTGCCCGGGCCAGTGGGCTATCGGTAGCCGCATGAATGTACTCATGGGCCCCATGTTCGATTTCGTCATGCTGACGACCGTTCCCGATCGCAGCACCTCCTGTTTCAGGGCCTTGTAGGGATAGTAAGCGGCATCGGTGGTGATCAAACGCTCCCTGTTCAAACCCAAGGGTCGCTCCCGGGCATATTCCAGCTGCTGGTAGACTACCACGGTGCCGATGATCAGTGCTATCGAGCAGGAAAACTGCACCATTACCAGGATCATCCTCGGCCAGCTCCTGCCGGCACTGCCGCCTCCGCCTTTGAGCACCTTCGCCGGCATAAAAGAACTAAGGTAGAACGCGGGCCGCAACCCCGCCAGCAATGCCGTGACCAGCACATAGCTCAGCAGGATCAGCCAGAAATCCCTGTGCTCCCACGGAATCCGGATATTCGTCTTCGTTAGACTGTCGAACGCCGGCAGGGCCAGCTGCACCAGCACCAGCGATAACACAAAAGCAACCAGCGTCAGCAGCAGGCTCTCGCCCAGGAACTGAAAGATCAATGCCTGACGTGAGCTGCCGATCACCTTTCGGATACCTACCTCCTTCGCCCGCTTCTCGCTGCGGGCCGTACACAGGTTGACGAAGTTGATGCAGGCAATCAGCAGCACCAGCACTCCGATGATGGAAAACAGCCGGACATAGTCGATGAGCCCGCCGCTGGGCATGCCATTCTTATATTCCGTATACAACCGCCAGTCTTTCATCGGCTGCATCGAAATCTGAGCCTGCGTTTCCCGGTAGACTTCCGGCGCATATCTTTTTACCAGCAGTCTGATCCCAGGCTCCACCTGTGCATAGCTGGTGCCCGGTTTCAATGAAACATACAGCGGGCAAAAATCCTGTTTCCAATCCGTGAGCGCCGTTTTCCAATAGCCCTCCGCGCTGGCGGCATCGAAAACGCTCAGATAGCTAAAATGAAAGGTGGAATGATCGGGCAGGTCTTTTACGATCGCCGTCACCCGACGGGGAACATTACCATCGATCATCAGCGACCGGTTCAGCACATCCGTGCTTCCGAAAAGTGCGCGGGCCATCGATTCGGTCAGCACGATGGCGTTGGCATCCTTCAATGCCGAATGCGGATCACCCGCAACCATGGGAAACCCAAAGACATCGAGGAATTCGCTGCCTACGACGAGCCCTTCCGGATACAAGGCTTTCGTGCCCACGCCAAGCATGTTATTGACCGGACCAAACGCGGGAGCCACATACGCCACTGCCGGTACATCGCGCCGCAGAGCATCCCATAGCGCCATGCTGCTATTGGAAAAGGTGTGTATCTCTCCATTGTTGCTCCGGCTCGTCTTTACCTGGAACGCATTGTCAAAACCTCCAAGATAGCGGTCCCATCGATACTGGTCATGTACCCATAATCCGATGAGCAATGCCACGGCCATCCCTGTGGCCAAGCCTAAAATATTGAGGAGACTATATATTTTGCCGCGAAGGATCGCGCGCCAGGCGGTCCGGAAGAAAGTTGGTAACATATAGAGGGGTAAACCAATCCAATGCCGGATTACAACTAGTTGGTTTCAAATCTTTTGCAAAAACGCTTTGACCAAGCCTGTCCGCTACCGATACACCGGATGTCCGACCTGTGTGCGGTAAACAGCCGGACGCGTAGCCGACAATGTACCATAGTTACCAAATCGACGCCAACCTCATTACCGTCAATTTCCTGATGACGTACACATTGGTAGTATTCACCCGCAACCGTGTCATTGGCGCTTGAGAAAAGAACACCGCCGTCATCACCGTCACCCCATTATCGGCAAATACCTCCAGCGAGCTGCGGTCCATCACGAACTCCAGATCGAGATTGTTGTTGTCGCTCAGCCGGGGTGCGGTATAGGTGCTGCCAAAACCCGGATGGAAATCGACTTTTCCCGCGCCGCTGCGGTCTATCCAGTATTGATTCTTGTTAGGATTATACCCAAAGACGATCTTCTCACCCGCCGCACTGGAAAACACGAAATCCACGCTCTCGTCGGCCGCCCCCCGGACGTTCAGGATATATCGTCCCGCCGAATCCTGCAATACATTCGTAAGGTTGCGTGTACTGTCGACCGTGACATGCGTGAGCTCCGCTTTGCTCCGCGAGAGCTTGTAGATCTCCGGCGCAGGCTTTGACGCTACATAGAGCCTTCCGCCCGCATCTTCGAGGAACAGGTTACGCGGAACCGTCATCGCATTTCGCCAGGTGGCCGTAGGAACCGTATTGGCGTACTCCCAGTTGCTCATCCAGCCCAGGAATATCCGGCGACGGCCGGTATTGCTCCACGTTACCCCGGCATAGTCGTCAGGGCCATAGTCGATCCATCGGGTTATCGTATCCTGCGGCTTGAAGACATGCCCATCCCACTGCCCGATAAAATATTGCGTGCCCGAGCCGAAATTGGGTCCGCCGGGGTTGTTGCTGACGATCAAAACCCAGTACGTCCTCTCGTGCTCGTGCTCGGTCCGCACCAGCGGGAACAAATTGGGACATTCCCATACGCCACCATGTGATCCGATGCCGACGCCGAACTCGCTTTCCCTGGTCCAGTCCTTTAGGTCCGGCGAGGAATAAAAGCTGATCCGGTCCTTCGTGGCCAGCGTCATGATCCATCGCCTGGTCCTGGGGTACCAGCTGACACTCGGATCACGAAAATCGGTGATCCCCGGATTCTTCAACACCGGGTTGCCGGGATACTTGGTAAAGGTCGCCCCGTTGTCGAGGCTATAGGCCAGGCTCTGGTTCTGAAAATTGTCGGTATGTCGCTTTTCCCCTTCGGGGTCGTGCTGTGTGAAAATGGCCACCATCGCCCTGGCCCCGACACCCAGGGTATTGTTGCTGTCGATCACGGCGCTGCCGGAGAAGATATACCCGATGCTGTCCGGATACAAGGCTATCGGCTGCTGTTCCCAGTGGACCAGGTCCTTGCTCGTCGCATGCCCCCAGTGCATCGGGCCCCAGACGATATCGTTGGGATAGTACTGAAAGAACAGATGATAGACCCCGTCGTACCGCACCATCCCATTGGGATCGTTCATCCATTTCTCTTTGGGCGAGAAGTGGAAACCGGGACGATAAAGCTCATGATAGACCGCTTGCGCCCGGCAACACACTGAGAGCACAAGCAAAAAGCAAACATGGGATATTCTCGACATATGTATAGAACGTTAAACCGGCCCGGATAGTCTTTTTACAACTAACAATCCAAAATACAACTAAATTTGTCCTTCCATGGCTTTATTCATCGCATCGCTTAATTCCGGCAGCAACGGCAACTGTTACTATATTGGTAACCAGGAAGAAGCCGTTCTCATCGACGCCGGCCTGTCCTGCCGTGAGACCGAACGGCGCATGCGACGCATGGGTCTTCCCCTGTCCCGTATCCGGGCTATCTTTATTTCCCACGAACACGATGACCATATCCGTGGGTTGGAAATCCTCTCCCAGCGTTACCAGCTGCCGGTGTATATCACGCAGCCCACGTTGGACCAATGCCGCTTCCCCCCGCCCCGGGACCTCGTTCGGGCTTTCGATCCCGATGAGCCGGTGAGCATCGGCAGCCTGACCATAAAAGCCCTGCCCAAGAATCACGACGCTTCCGATCCCTATAGCTTTACCGTCGCGTCGCCCACGATCTGTATCGGCATCTTCACCGACATCGGCGTCGTATGCGATAATCTCATCCGGCATTTTACCCAATGTCATGCGGCCTTCCTCGAAGCGAACTATGATGAAGATATGTTGATGAAGGGCCGCTACCCCTGGCCGTTGAAAAACCGCATCCGCGGCGGCCAGGGCCATCTGTCCAACAAGCAGGCCCTGGAACTTTTTCTGGACTACCGGCCGCCCTTCATGAGCCATCTCCTGCTCGCCCATCTCTCGCAGGACAACAACCGTCCCGAGCTGGTTCAACAGCTTTTCGAAGACCAGGCACAGGGCACCACGATCATCGTCGCCTCGCGGCACAACGAGTCGGAAGTCTATGCCATCGACGGTGCCTATCATGGCGCCCCCGGCCACGCCTGGACGCCCGAAGGCTGCCGCAAACCCGCTGCGGCGAATGTCGCGCCGCCCGCCGCGACGCCGGAGATCGTTACCCCGCAACCGGGCCGCCGCCGCAAGGCGCTCACCGAAGCCCAGACCAAGGCCAATTCCACCCAGATCTCTCTTTTCTAAACAAGGACCCATGCTCACCGCCCAACTAGTCACCACCGATCAGGAAATCGACCTCATCTTCGCCCTGTCAAAAGCCAACCTGGTATCTACCCTCTCCCCCGATGCGAAAGCCAAAGAAGGCTTTGTCACCTGGGTCTATACACCAGAAAGTCTCAAAGCCATTCATTCCGTGATCCCCTCCGTGATCGTCAAAGACGGTGACACTCTCGCCGCCTACTGTCTTTCGCTCTCCCCGGCCTGTGTCGACGTATACCCGCCTATGGCCCCGACCCATCACCTGATCTCGAAGATCGAGCACAACGGCCGGCCGCTGGGCCGGCAAAAGGTTTATTACTGCGGCCAGATCTGCGTGGCACAAGCCTATCGTGGCCAGGGTCTCGTGGACATCCTTTATCAGTTCCACCGCCGCCACTTCACTCCACAATTCGACATGCTGGCCACGGAGATCTCCACGGCCAACCCGCGCTCGCTCAAAGCCCATGAAAAGGTAGGTTTCAAGCGCATCGCCACCCACCGCGACGAGGCGGACGAGTGGGATGTCGTGCTATGGGATTGGAAAAAATAATTTATTGCTGCACCACCGCCTCGGTTTGCGGCCGCAGCACCTCCCGCAACATGGCCTGAGCAATGATGACCCGCTTCGGATCTTTCCTGAGATATCCATTGAAGATGGTCATCGCCTTCTGTACGACAAAATACTGTAACAGCGTCTCGAAATCGAACGCGCTTGCAGGGATGAGTATCGTCCCTTTAGCCCGCTCCTTATACGCCCGCATAAAAAATCCGCTGATGTAATGTGCCCAGAAACCCGCCATCGGCAATAGCCGCTGCGTCTGCTCGCTGTGGATCGGCTCATCGGCAAGAAACCCGTCAAACGCCACTTCATGGATGCTCGCGATCATCGAAGCCAGATCGACAAACACGCTCCGGCGCAACCGCCGCTCGCTAAAGCTCAACGCCGGGTCCCCGCTATATTCGCTTATGGCCAGGTCTTTTCCCGTAAGCAGTATCTGCGCCAGATGATAGTTGCCATGGATACGCATCTTCGCGACGTCCATCTTACCCGCATAGATCTTCTTCAGCGTCATCAGCAGCTCGCTCCGGTAGGCGATGATCGTTTCCAGCCGCTCCTGCATGCGGGCAGGCAATAGCTGCTTATGCCGGCTGAGGTTCTCATAGGTCTCCCGCACCAGCGAGGTGATCGAAGAATACAACGACCGCTGATAATGCAGCGAAAAAGGCTCCGGTTTCATGTCCTTCCCCGTGCCTGCAGCCAGGGCCAGATGCAGTTCCGCCGTTCGGGTACCGATCAACCTTGCCTGATCGGCCGCATGCGCGCCGATCAAGGTCTGCAGCTCCGGCGGCAGCTCCTCGAAAGCCAGCGGCTTCGCCAGCGTACCCAGCCGCTCTCGTGGCAGCGGGCCGTTTTTCTCCGAAGCGATCAACCGCTCGATATAATTTACGATACGTTCCTGGAAATATCCATATCCATCTCCGTGATTCTCGATCATCTCCTCCAGCAGCCCCAGCACGATACATCCGCGCTTGTCCTTCCATTCGATGCTGCCGATAAAGGCGGGCAGATAGGGAAACTTAGCCTCGCGGCTCAGATATCGCGTCAATTCCTGGTCCGGGTTGATGGAGCGGTCTACCTTCCGGTACAACTTCAGAAAGAACAGGCCATCATATCCTATCGACGTATTATAAAGATCGGAAGTATGCACTTTGGGCATGATCTCGGCCTTTTCCGTCATATACTCCCGTACCCGGGCACTCCCTTCGAACACGATCGGTGAGACATGGCCGTTCTTCGTTCCGCTTAACTTTTGCAATAACGTCAGCTGCCACTGCGGTGAGTAGAAGGCATCCATCAGCACACCATCGCCTTCCTCCGACTTCACCTGGGCGATCAGCGCCTCGGGGAAGGTATCGCTCAACCGTCGGGCCACATCGTCTTTGACCAGCCACAACGGCAGCTGATAAAGGCCCGGCAACCCATCGTCGCCCGTGATCTCCAGCAACAGCCAAAAGATCGGATGACCCCCTTCCGCCGTCTGCAACACGGTATAGTCGGATATGACCACCTGGTACATGTTCCGTTCCTTCGGGATGAACCATTTCGCCCGAACCAGGTAGCGCGGCAGGATGCTGTTCTCCAGCTGCTTTTTCGCCGCGCCATCCATAAGCCCCGCCCATTTACGGATCAGCAAAAGCGGCAGTGGCTTTTCCTCATCCATGTCGGGATGCGCCTTTTCCAGTACAAACCAGTTGTAGCTGTGAGGTGCCAGCGTAAAAAAATATTGTCCGTCATCACGGATCACGGGGAACCGGTTCCGGCTGAACACATCCACCGGCACAAAGCCTTTATAGACCTGCAGATCGACTTCCGCCGCCTGTGAGAACTTCGAGAGATTGACGATGACCAGTAGTGTCTCCTCTTCATAGGTCCGCGTAAACGTCAACACCTTGGGATTCTCCACGCTCACAAACCGGAGATTGCCCCGCCCGAACGTCTTGAACTTCTTGCGTACCGCGATCATCCGTTTCATGAACCAAAAGAGACTCGATGTATTGCTGCGCTGGGTCTCCACATTCACGGATTCGTAATGGTATTCCGGGTCGAGGATCAGCGGGAGATATAGTTTCTGCGGGTTGGCGGAGCTAAACCCGGCATTGCGGTCCGGCGACCATTGCATCGGTGTACGCACGCCGTCCCGGTCGCCCAGGTAAAAATTATCGCCCATGCCGATCTCATCGCCATAGTAGATCACCGGTGTTCCCGGCAGCGCCAAAAGCAGCGAGTTGAGCAGTTCGATCTTTCGCCGGTTGTTATCCAGGAGCGGAGCCAGCCGGTGGCGGATACCCAGGTTGATCCTCGCCTTGGGATCACGGGCATAGACCTTGTACATGTAGTCCCGCTCCTCGTCCGTGACCATCTCCAGCGTAAGCTCGTCGTGATTGCGTAAGAAGATCGCCCACTGGCAGGTTTCCGGGATCTCCGGCGTCTGATCGAAGATATCGGTGATGGGATAATGGTCCTCCATCTGCAAGGCCATGAACATCCGCGGCATCACCGGGAAATGATAGTTCATATGGCATTCATCCCCATTGCCGAAATAAGAGGCCGAATCTTCCGGCCACATATTCGCCTCCGCCAGCATCACGGTACCAGGGTACTTCTCATCCAGGTGCTTCCGCAATCCCTTCAGAAAGACATGCGTCTCCGGCAGATTCTCCCCATTAGTACCTTCACGTTCGAATAAATAAGGTACGGCGTCTAATCGAAACCCATCGACGCCCATCTTACACCAAAAATCGATGATCTTAACGACCTCCTCCTGCACTTCGGGGTTGTCATAATTGAGATCCGGCTGATGATGAAAGAACCGATGCCAATAGTACTGCTCCGCCACCGGGTCCCAGGTCCAGTTCGAATTCTCGAAATCCTGAAAGATGATCCGCACATCCTTATATTGCGTAGGATCATCCGTCCAGACATAAAAGCTTCTTTCTTTCGAACCTTTGGGAGCACGCCGTGCCCGCTGGAACCATTCATGGGCATCGGACGTGTGGTTGATGACCAGCTCCGTGATCACCCGCAGATTGCGCTGATGCGCCTCCTTCATCAAATGCTTGAATTGCGAAACATCCCCGTACGAGGGGTTGATACTAAAATAATCGGAGATGTCGTAGCCGTCGTCGCGCAACGGTGAGGGATAAAAAGGCAACAGCCAGATCGTGGTCACCCCAAGATCCTGCAGATAGTCCAGCTTTTGCAGTAAACCCTGAAAGTCCCCGATGCCGTCTGCATCGCCGTCACAGAACGCCTTGATATGCAATTCATAGATCACGGCGTCCTTATACCAGTGTAAGTCGCCGTCCAGTGCGGTAGAGTCTGCCATACCAGCAGCCCTTCAAATCCCATGCCCACCCCTGCCCGGACAGCGCCTATTCCGTTTTTAAACTATCTATAGGATTGCTCAGCGCCGTCTTCACACTCTGTACCCCGACCACCGCCAGGGCGACAGTAAGCAATAACAATGGCGGCAATGCCAGGATATACCACTCCACTCCAATGTGAAAGGCATAACCGCGCAGCCATTGGCTTGCCCCGATGTAGGTCACGGGAATGGCGATCATCGAAGCCCAGCCCACCAGCCGGATGAAATCTTTGCTGAACAACAGCACCAGGCTGCCAACGCTTGCTCCCAATACCTTGCGGATACCCGTCTCCTTTGTCCGCAGCCGGATCATAAAGCTCGACAGTCCCAGCAACCCGATACAGGCGACAAAGATCGCCAGGATGGTGAACAAACCGAAGACCTTCCCGAATCTTTGATCACTCTGGTATTGCCGGTCAAAATATTCGTTGAGAAAGAAATAATCACAGGGATTGCCGGGGAAGATGGTCTTATAAGCCTCCGAGATAGTGGCCAATGTCCGCGACAGATGCTCCGTCGACATCCTCACGGAAAAATAGCTCCAGTTATCATGCGCGGGATAACAGTATAGCATTGGATCATAATCCTCTTTGAGCGACCGCTGATGATAGTTGCGGACTACCCCCACGATCTTCCCCGGCACTCCCCCCGGCCCATAACCAAAGACGATATCTTGGTTGAGCGCCGCTGCGTCGGATCGGTAGCCCAGGCTTTTCACTACCTTCTCGTTTACGATCACACCTACGGTTCCCTTCACATTAAAAGGATCCACGGTATCGGCGATCTGCTCGAGATTGTGTCCGGCGACCAGTTGCACTCCATAGGTCTTGAAAAAATCTTCGTTGACATCGGAGATATAGGTCGCGAGGTTATGCGTTTTGTCATCGGTGGCCTTGCGCACAAAATTCCTACCCGTCACCGTCTTGCCGGGGATATCGGAAGACGGCGCCACATCGGTCACGGCCGGGTCCTGTAACAGTCTTGTCTTGAAAACGGCAATCCGTTTACGGAAGGTCGAATCCGTGATCGTCGGCGCCTTGACCACCAATACCTGGTCCTTGCTATAGCCGGCCGATGCATGCTCCATATACGAAAGCTGTGCATAAACGGTAATGCTGCCGGCGATCAACAAGAGCGACAATACAAATTGCACCATCACCAAGGTCTTTCGCAGGGCCATACCACCCGCGGAATTGACGAATTTTCCTTTCAGCACAGTCACGGGTCGGAACCCGCTCAAAATGAACGCCGGATAAGCGCCCACCACCAGGGCGCTCACAAGGTAGAGCGACACCACTGCGATCCAGAAGAACGGCGCATGCCAGATGCCGGCATCAGGCGTGCCACGACTGATGTCCTTGCCAATAAACCCACCGAAGAAGGGAAAACAAAGCCATATGACGATAGCGCCCACCACCAGTGCCAGCAGGTTGATCAGTACCGATTCGAGCAGGAACTGACCGATGATCTGTCCCCTCCTGCCCCCGACGACCTTACGCAGACCTACCTCCTTGGCCCGTTCCGTCGACTTGGCCGTGGACAGATTGATGTAATTTATCCAGGCGATCACCAAGATCAACACGCCGATCAGGGTCAGGAAAGCCATCTCTTCTTCGCTCGCACCCGACTCCGGCCCCTTGATCTTTTGTGAATGAAGATGGATATCCGTTAATGGCTGCAAATGGAAATAGGTTTGGAAGGCCAGCTCCCGCTGCGCATTGCCGAGATAGCGTTCCACAAAGGCCGGGAATTTCGCCTCGACCCTTTTGGGATCGACACCCGGCGCAAGCTCTACATAAGTATAGAACTCCGGCCAGTTCCAGATCTCATTCAAACCGCTCAGGGTCGTGAACGACACCAGCATGTCAAATTTCAAATGGGTATTCTCCGGTACATCTTTAAAAACACCCGTAACCTTCAAGGGCATTCCCGCATTGAACGTAAGGGTCTTCCCCATGGGATCGGCCGCACCAAAATATTTCTTCGCTGCCGATTGCGAGATCACCACCGTGCGCGGCTCACGCAGCGCCTCCGCAGGATTCCCCTCCACAAAGGGATAGTCGAACATCGTGAGAAAACTGGAATCGACCAGAAACATCCGTTCCTGGTTAAAGATCACCTTTCCGCCCTTTGGGTCCGTATAGCTCAGCGTCGTGCCCGAAAAGAAGATATTCGACGGCACGACCCGGGCAAAAGCCCTGACCTCGGGGAAATCTTTTTGCATCGCCGGTCCCACTGCCGGATGATTCGTCGCCGTTGCCGGGAATTCACCATTCGCAAAACTACCGCCATAAGAGACATTCACGCGGTAGATATCCGCGGCAGCCCTATGCCAGCGGTCATAGCTGGACTCGAAATGGACATAAGCAAAGATGAAAAAACAGGCGGCCATGCCGATGGCCAGCCCGAAGATGTTCACCAGCGAAAAGACTTTGTTCTTAAGCAGGTTCCGGTAGGCAATCTTGAAGAAATTCACTAGCATGGCCGGCTCGCCGCCAACGACATGCCAGACTCAAAATACGCTGAAAATAAATTACTTATATTAATCCCCCACGACCAGGCGTCCGCTTTCGATGCACTGCCCTGTCCGCTTTCTCACCGGCGCCTATGGCCAAAAGATGATGGCCCACCGGGCGCTGATAATCGAGATAACCGTAATTGCTCCAGTCGCGCTCGCGGTTGCGCAGCCAGATACGCCTAAGCGGGTCCGGCAGTAGCGGGCCGAATTCCCGGAATACCGGTGATCCCTTGTTCGTATCTCACATATTGGATTAATTTAATACAGATATCCCTGATCGAAAATAGTCGGCGTCTATCGGCCTGCCGGGGCAGACCCCAGGGTCCTTGTTGTCATTTTACGTACTAGTACTTATCCCTGGCCGTTAAATTGTCGTACTTTTAGTTAGAATGCTTCGAGACATATCCTTTTTAAAAGCTGCAGGCCACCTGTTCCTGGCAATGTTGTTTTTTGGCCTGGATCCTGTCGCAGGCCACCCCCTTTCCCCACCTTTGCTCACCGGGCAACGGGTTGCGCTTGCGCCATACTTCAGCATTTTTCAGGATTCCACGGGTCTCCTTCCGGCAGACGATCTATACCGCCGCCCGGCTGCATTTGTGCCGCTCGCACAGGCCACCGCAGGCAGCCCCCTGGGCTACTATTGGCTACGAACCACCCTGCATACCGACACCGCCATGAATCCCGGTGAGGTGCTCTCCTTCGACAACCTTACTTACGTCGATGTCTATCTCTATTCGGACAGCGGCCTCATCCTGCACAAAGTGGCCGGCGCCTTTCGCGCCCGTAGCGAGCTCGACCCTGACGATGGCCGTTTTCACACTATGCTGCCGCTGGAGCCCGCCAGAAACTATACCCTTTTGCTGCAGGTCCACCATACCAAACATTTTCAACCCATCTACGATTTCGAGCTCCAGTCGCGGCGCGCATTCTACAAAACCGACCACATCCGGTTGTTCTTCGACGCCGCGCTCATGGGCGCTGTGATCCTCTTCTTCATATACACCCTGGTATCCTGGATCGTTAGCCGCTTTCGCCCTTATGGCTGGCTGCTTCTTTTTATTACCGGCATTGGACTCTACGTCCTAGGCTCAAAAGGCTACTGGATCGAATGGTTTGCGCCGGAGGACCCCGCCGCGGGCTGGCTGCTGAATGTCCACTTTCTCCATGCCGGTTTACTGGGTGTGTATTTTCTCGTCGTCGATTTCTGGCGGCTAAAAACGGATTTTCCCCGTTTCTACCATTGGGCCCGTTGGTTCCCCGTGCTGATCATCGCTACCTCGCTCTTCAACTTCTTCACCGATTATTTCACCGGCAACTACTGGCTCACCAACGTGATCCACTACGTGGAAAACCCGGTGATCCTGGCCTTCATCGTTGGAGGCACCTATAGCTGCTGGTCGCGGCTGAGCCTGGCACAACGCTATCTCGGCTATGGCATCATGCTCTGCGGTGCGGCCGGCCTCTTTGTCGCAGCCAACGCCCTTTTCAACCGTGAACACGCGTTGACGAGCACGGGACTCGTCGCGGACTGCCTCGTCCTCATCGTCGTTCTCCTGTTCTCCACCGGGCTCAAAGAAGAGATGCGTCTTCACGAAGTCGCCAAATTAGCCGCGCTGGAACAGCTCAACCAGCTTCAGCAACATCAGAACAGCATCCTCGAGAAAAAAGTAGCGGAACGTACCGAAGAGCTCGGCATCTCCAACCGCCGGCTTCAAAAACAAAAACAGATGCTGGCGGAACGGAATAGCAAGATCGAGACCCTGATCAATGAGCTCAACCACCGGGTAAAGAACAACCTCCAGCTGCTCTATAGCCTGCTAAGCCTGCAGCTGCCCATGGTCCGCGACGGTAGCGCCCGCGAGATGCTCAAAGGCAATATCGGCAAGATCAGGGCCATGATGCTCGTGAACCAAAAACTCTTTAACTTCGAGCAGGGCCGCGGCGTAGGTCTTTGCGAGTTCATCGCGGAGCTGGCCGCCCACCTGCAAAAGATCTACGACAGCCGCGAGCAGACCCGGATCATCCAGGATATCCCCGGCGATCTCCGGCTTAGCGATAAACATACCCTATCCTTTGGCCTTATCCTATCCGAACTGTTCACCAATACCTTTAAACACGCTTTTAGAGACCATCCCGATCCCTGTATCCGGGTCCAGGCCATTACGACTGGCGACCACGCCCTGCAGTTCATCTACTCGGATAACGGCATAGGTATTGCTACACAAGACCAGGGGGACCGGTTCACCATGGGCATACCACTGATCCAGGACCTCACCCGGCAGATGAACGGGCAGATGTCTGTAACCACACAAAACGGATTAAGCTATTGTTTCACAATACCTTTTAAACAAGAAAATTCACCAATACTACGCTACGACGCACATGGTAAGGACACTGATTATTGAAGACGAGATCATCATCGGCCGGTTCATCGAAAAGCTGCTGAACACCCATTTTGAATGCGAGACAAAGGTCGCCGTCTCCGCCGGCGAAGCGCACAAAGCGATGGCAGAATTCCTGCCCCATCTCCTGCTCTGCGATATCCAGCTCGAAGAGGAGCTTTCGGGTATCGGCCTCATCACCGAACTCCGCCGCCGCTTTGCCTTCGAGGTCATCTATATCACCTCCTACCAGCATCGAAGCATCATCGAGCAGGCGGCGGCCACCCTTCCCGCCAACTATATCATCAAGCCCATCGACGAGACCCAACTGCTGGCCGGCGTCCAGCTCGTGATGAGCCGGCTCCAGACCGATGACCAAGCCGGCAAGGCCTATCTCCGGTCGAATGGGATCTTTACGGATATCGAGCTCCGCATCCTCCGGCTGATCCGCGAGAAGAAGACCACCATCGATATTGCCGAAACCTTGCACCTCAGCCGGTATACTATCAAGAATCACCGCCACACGATCTGCCGCAAGCTCCAGCTCGAGGACGAAAACAATGCCCTTTTGAAATGGGTCGTCCAGAATGGCAACATGCTGAAATAAGGAAGCCGGGTGCGCCCGGTGCGCGGCCCGGCTCGTGTGTCCGACTCAGCCGTTTATGGAGCGATCGTTCCCGTGAAGAAGTCGATCGCTTTCTTCTGCAATAGCATATTCACGGACGCCTGGATCTTATTCAGCTGTGCCTGCAACAACACCTGCTGGGCATTGGACTCCGTAATGAAATCCGTCGCCCCCTGCTTGTATCGTGCGTTCACCGCGTCAAAAGCCTCCTGCGCAGCCGCCAAACCCTTACCCACCGTCTCCATTTGCTGCACGGCATTGATATAATCGTTATGCGCCATCCGGATACCCGCTACGATGGCGATGCGCGTGTCCTCCTTGTCGATCCGCGCATTGTCGGTGAGGATCCTGGCCGCCGCCACATTGCTTTTCGTCGCATACCGGTCGAAGATATTCCAGGTAGCGCTGACCCCCACCAGCCCATATGTATTCTTGTAGAGCTGCGTCAGCTGTGAGGTCTGCGAGGACGGCAGCTCGTCGACCCCATTCACTTTAAGGGCATTGAAGGACGCACCGTTATTGTACAACCCGCCGCCCACACTCACCACCGGCAGATACCCGCTGCGGAACTTTTTGATGTTCCACTCGCCGGCCTGCACATTGAGCTCGGCGGACCGCAGGTCCACCCGCGTCTTCAAGCCCTCCTGCACCAATGCATCGACATCCCCGTACTTGCCGGCATCCGCGCCATCGTCGATGGGCATGTCCCAGATGTCATAGTATTCGCTGCTGTCGATCCGCAGCTTTTGCAGCAGCTGGATCTTGTCGTTCTTCAGCCTGCTTTGTGCATTGATCAGTAACAGCTTGTCGCTGCTGGTCTGCGCCTGCTGCTGATAAAGGTCCGTACGGGCCACCCTGCCTACATCCGACAAAGCCTGCAGCTGATCCTCCCGGTCCAGCGAAGTGTTCAGGTTATTGCTGTCCAGCACCACGATCTTCCTGTCCAGCACCACCTGCAGATAGCTCTGCGTGATGTCCAGCTCGATGTCCTGCCTGGCCCTTTCGAGCGTCAGTTCCGCGACATTCCGGTTCAGCCTGACCGCCTTGAAATTGCTGTAGTTGTAATAACCCGTAAAAATATTCAGGCTGCTCGTGAGCTGATAGTTATACGCGCTGCGAGCCATATGTGCCAGATAGGGCCCCGTAGATCCATAATAATTATTTCCGTAATCATAGTTATAGCCACCCGCCGCCTGTACATTTGGCAGATATTGGCCATAGGCCGCCAACACCTGTGTGCCCGCCAGCGCGACATCGTTATTGCCCTTGAGCACTGCCGTCGAATGCTGTAACGCTATGCCGATACAATCATCGAGACTCAGCAGCCGAACGGGGGCCGGCCCTATCCGTGCAAGGGAGAAACTTATCCCTAAAAAATAAACCCACATTATAATTGCAATTTTACCTTTTGATTTTCCTGAAGTTCAGGACTGACATTCAACCCGATGAGATCGCCTTTCTGCACGCCGCTGAGGATCGATACCGATGCCCCATCGTTCTTTCCTACCGTCACCGGCTGGAAATGCAATTGGTGTAAGCTATCGATCACCGGGACAAAATACTTCCCGCCGCGGATCACCAACGCTTCGCTGGGGATCGCCAGCGTCTTTTGCTGCGGCGAGAAAAGCGTTACCTGCAGATAGCTGCCAGGGATCAGCTCCCGCTTGCTGTTGTCGACATCGATCTCGACGAGCATCATCCGTGTCTTGGGATCGAGCTCACCCGCAACCCGTGTGACGTTAGCCTTCATCTGCCAGTCGGGCCTGTCGGTCGACGTAATGGTCACCGGATAACCGTCGTGGACAAAGGCAGCGTCGATCTGCGGAACATAGATATAGACCCGCACCCGGCCCAGCTCGGAGATGGTGACTACCGGCTGCGCGCTGGTCTGCGAAGCCGTGGCATTTTGAACCAACGCGCCCGGGTCCGCGAATCGTGCCGTCACCGTTCCGGAGAACGGCGCAGTGAGATTCTTATACCCTACCTGCTCCCGCAGGCTCCGTACCTGCGCGCGCGCCATCTGGACGGAGGTTTCGCTGGTCTCTGCTTCTTCCTTGCTCACGTATTCTTTTTTGACGAGCGCGCTGTCCCGGGCCCAGATCTTCTCCTTGTTCTGCAGATCGGCCAACGCCGAATTATACGCCTGATCCGTCTCCGGCGACACGATCGTCGCCAACAGCTGACCTTCCCGTACATTATCGCCTTTATCCACCAGGATGCGGTTCATATATCCACCCGTCTTGGCATACAGGGTAGCTTCCTGGTAGGGCCGCGCCTCCCCGATAAACACCAACCCCTTGTCGCTACCGTTGGCGCCGGCCTTCACCGCCCTGACCACTGGTCCTTCCGTGGCCTGCCGTACGCGCTCTTTCGTATCCTCATCCAAAGAGGATTTTTTCTTCAACGCCATAAAGATGAAACCGAAACCGGCGAGACCTACTACCAGCAGGCCTCCCAGCCATATCTTCCATCCTGTTGTGTTCGTATTCATACCTTTTTGAGTTTTTTAAGATTCATATCTTTTCGTCTCGAGCGCAAACTGCTCATCCAGCTTATGTCGTGCAGGCTCTTTTTTCCGCAGCAGCGAATAGATCACCGGTACTATGAACAGCGTGACGAAAGTGGCGACCATCAACCCGCCCATCACGGCACGTCCCAGCGGCGCATTCTGCTCACCACCGGGACCCGTACCAAGGGCCATCGGGATCATCCCCAACACCATCGCCAGCGCCGTCATCAGGACGGGCCGCAACCGCGTCTTCCCAGCTACCAGCGCGGCCTCTACCGCATTCAGCCCCTGCTCGACCCGCACCTCGTTGGCAAAGCTCACGAGCAGGATACTATTCGACACCGCGATACCCACGGCGACTATCGACCCCATTAACGAAACGGTATTTAGTGTAGTCCCCGTGATGGCGAGCATCCATAAGATGCCGATAAAGGCACCAGGAACCGCAAAGAGGATGATGAACGGATCGATCCAGGTCTGGAACAACGTGACCATTAAAAAATAGACCAGCACCACGGCAAGGATCAGCCCCAATCCCAGTGTCTTAAAGGTCGAATTCATCACCTCGGGCTGCCCGCGCAGAAAGAAGTGCATGCCCGTGGGCGTGTGGCCGATCCCCGCGATCTTCTTTTCGATATCCGCTGCCACCGAACCCATGTCCCGGCCATCCACATTCGCTGTGATGTCCATGACCCGCTGCACCGTATAATGTGAGATCACATCGTATTCATTCTCGAAGTTCGTCGTGGCGATATTCGCCAGCGGCTCCGCCTGTGCAATGGGCAGGTCTGTCGGCCGCGACGTCACCGTTTGCATCAGTGACGCATTGTTGTTGGTCACCGGTGTGTTCAGGACGCTGTTCATGGAATTCAGCTGGGCATAAGGCACTTTCACCGCGACCGTATAGTTCACGTTGTTCACCGGGTTGATAAAGAACGACGGCGATACAGTCGTATTCGACGACAACGCGATCAGCATGGCATTGGCCGCGTCCCGTTGTGTCAGCCCCAGCTCCTGCGCCCGTTCCCGGTCGACATTGACCTTAAAGGTCGGATAGTCCAGCACCTGCTTGATGTTGACATCCACCGTTCCCGGGATCGTCTTGATGGCATCCTTTAGCTTCACCGCATATTTATACGACGAGTCGTAGTTGTTGTTCATGATCTGCACATCGATGGGGGCACTAACGCCGAAGTTCAGCACCTGGCTGACGATATCCGCGCTCTGGAAATAGATGCTGCAACCCGGGAAATTGGCATTCAGGTCCGCCCTGATCCTGCGCATATAAGCAGCCGTGGGCTGGTGTTTGGCATTCAGGGCGATCAGGATATCCGCATCCATGCTACTCGTGTTGTCCGTTTGCACAAAAGCGAGGTTATAGAAAAGCGGTACCCCGATCATATCGTTGATGGACCCCAGGTCCTCTTTGGCGATGATCTTCTGTATCCGGCCTTCAGCGGAATCGACCAACCGTTCCGTTTCTTCGATCCTGCTGCCCGTGGGGGCGCGAAAATGGATCTTCATCATCCCCGTGTCCGTGACGGGAAAGAAGTCCGTGCCGATGAGCTTCACGAGCGACAGCGAGATCACCAGCACCGCCAGCATGCTCAGCAGCACCGCGGTACGGTTCTTCAGGCAGTTGTGCAGCACGCGGCCATAACGTTCGGTGAACTTCGCAAACCGCCGGTCCCGCCATTGGTTGAAATTATAGGAGAAGAGTTTGAACCTGCTCACGCCCACCGGCCGCTCCACGCCATGGTATTCACCCGCCATCAGCATCCGGGCCAGTACCGGCACCAGCGTTCGGGACAGGATATAGCTGGCCATCATCGATGCGACAACGCTCAACGCCATCGCCTGGAACAGATATTTGGAAGGCCCCGTGAGGAGTACCACTGGAAAGAACACGATACAAATGGCCAGTGTCGCCATCAGCGCAGGTACGGCGATCTGCTGGGCCCCATCCAGGATCGCGATCGTCAGCGGCTTGTGCAAATGGATATTCCTGTGAATGTTCTCGACCTCTACCGTGGCATCGTCGACAAGCATGCCGATAGTGAGACTAAGCCCGCCAAGGGTCATAATGTTGAGGCTGTTTCCGGTCAACTTTAGTACGATGATTCCCACGAAGATGGACAGTGGGATAGATGTACATACGATCACGATGCTCCGCCAGCTACCGAGGAAGAACAGGATCATCAGCGAGACCAGGATGGCGCCGGTAATGGCCTCGTGAAGCACGCTCTCGATGGAATTTTCAACGAAAACGCTCTGGTCGAAACCCATTTTCATCTCCAACCCGTCCGGCGCCGACTCCTTGATCACCGGCAACATATTCCTGGCGGCTTCTACGACCTCCAGCGTACTGGCATTCGATTTCTTCAGGATGCTCAGATAGGCAGCTCTGCGCCGGTCCACCCGCACTACATTCGTCTGGTCGGCATAGGCATCCTGTACATTGGCAATATCCCCCATATTGACGATCTGGCCGTTCACGGACTTCACGGGGATAGCCTTGAATTCGTTCACGACCTCGGGGCTCGAGTTCAGCTCCACATTGTATTCCCTGGTGCCGATACGCGCCGTACCCGCCGGGATGATCAGGTTCTGGGCCTGAAGTGCGTTCAACAAGTCCGACGGCGAAAGCCCCTTGGCCGCCATCGCCTTTGGATCGGCATCGATCACGATCTCGCGCTGCTTACCGCCAAAAGGGGCAGGTGTAGACAACCCGGGGATCGTAAACAGCCGGACACGAATGAAGTTCAACGCATAGTCGAAGATCTTATCCTCCGGCAGGGTCTTGCTGCTGAGCGCGATCTGTGCCACCTGCACATTGGTGGCGTTGTATTGGATAATAAAAGGCGGCTGAATACCCGGCGGCATCGAATGCAGCGTAACATTGGCCGTGGCCGACATCTGTGCAATGGCGGCGCCGATATCCGTACCCTTTTCAAAATAGACGTGTAATAGCCCGATACCCGGCTGACATTGCGATTCGATGCGCTCGACGCCGTTGACGGTAGTAGAGATGCCCCGCTCGCTGATATAGACGACCTTTCTTTCCATATCTGCGGCAGACAATCCGGGATAGTTCCAGATCACATTGACCACAGGGATATCGATCACCGGAAAGATGTCCACCATCATCGACCTGATGGCCATAATCCCGAGGATCATAATGAGAAATGCCATGACGGCAACAGTATACGGCCTTCGTAAGGCCATTCTGACAATCCACATAAGTATATAGGAATAAAATAATAAATAGAGCGGCCAAAGCCGTCATTCACATGGCAGAGACAATACGTGGATTTACTAATGGAGAAGGAATCAGATCAATAGTCGCTGCACCTCGAGATATCGTGGTGGGGCGCCGGCGATGGCGCCGTTACGGGCCGAAACAGCCCGGCCGAAGACGGCATGATTATCATATGAAGGGGAAAAAGAACACGAAAAGAACTGCAGCACCGGCGGCGTCGATGGCCGAACGGCGGACGTCACCACTCCAAAACACTTGCGGCAGGTGCGCTTTAGATAAGCGATCCGTTCGCAATGGCCGGAAGCATCTTTCTGGAACTGGCAGGTGGCGGATTCATCGGCTCGTGCCTTGCCATAGGTAAGAAGAAGATATTTCTTGACAGGACAGGAATAAAGCAACACGAAGCAAAGTCCCAGCGCCAGCCAGGTGAACTTCTTAAATTGGATCGCGGCCTGTGAGAACCCGTTCATTTGCAGGCAAAGCTAGTGCAAAAACGATTCAATATCAATCGCTTTAATGTCATTTTAACGTCAGCTTTCGCATTACAAGCGATCGACATATGAAGAGCCGGCATCAACGCGGCTGCTTCACCACATTGGGGTTGTCCAGTATCTCCACGTCTACAACCGTGCCGATCAGCCGGAGATCGTCGGCAATGCTTTGCAGCAGCCCGATGTCAATGTCGGCCTTGTAATAGGCAGCCTCGATCGTCATGCTGCTGCCCCCCTCATCGACCTTGATATCTTTGGCATGCCCCCGCTTCATCAGCAGCAGGATCTCGTTCCGGGTGGTCGACCCCGGCACACATTCGACGTGCATCAAGTAGGAATCGTTCCTATTTTCGCTGACCTGCATCGGGGTCTCACAGGCTGCCAGGAACAATAGAGAGAGAAGGGGAAAGAACAATTTTTTCATACATGAGTGGTTTTGTGTTGACAGATACTATCGGTCAACCCACTACGATGCCAAAACCACCCTTCTTGTAAATCAGGCCTTTGAAGAAGCGCAATCTACGAAAACGTTCGTTTTTAGTACGAAAGTGTTCGTAAATGGACAGTTTGACCCTGCGGCCCGGTCACAGCGGTCCCTCCCGTCCTCACGGTAAGGCAAACGCCACATACGAATCCCCCGACTTTTTATGGAGCTTTCCACCGCCGCAGGCGATCACCACATATTGTTTCCCGCCCACCGCATAAACGCTCGGCGTGGCAAAACCCGCCACCGGCAGATCGCCCTCCCACAACAGTTGCCCCGTACGTTTGTTATAGGCCCGGATCTTCGCATCGCTGGTGGCGGCGATGAACAGCACACCGCCCGCCGTGACCACGGGGCCGCCGTAGTTCTCGGTGCCCGTGTGGATGCCCCTGGCCTTGAACTCGGGATAATCGCCCAGCGTATCCTTCCACACGATGGTCCATTTGTTCAGGTCGATCGCCGTCAGCGTTCCCCAGGGCGGCGCCACGGCGGGATATCCTTCTTTGGTCAGGAATTTATTATAGCCCGTGGCATCATATGGCAGGTGGAAATACGGATCGTCTGCGGTCTTAGCACTATCCAAAAAGGGCTCCGTTTTTTTCCGTTTTTCATCCAGCAGATAGGCCGCCAGCGCCCCTTTCTCCGCCTCGCTAAACTGTTTGAAGGCCGGCATCATCCGCCGCCCGGAACTGATCAGCGTGAGAAATTGGGCTTCATTGTATCTCTTCGCAATACCCAGCAGGCTCGGAAAATTTCCTCCCCCCTTGCGGTCTTTGCCATGACAGACCACGCAATTCACAGTATACAGGGCCTCACCGGCCGTACCGACATCCGTCATCCCAAGCTCACCTGTCCGCTCCGCGATGGCCGCCTCGTTCGTTTTGGCGTTCACCATCGTGAGCACCCAGGGCATCTCATTGGCATTGACATACAACAAACCCGTCTCCGGGTCATAGGCCGGTCCACCCCACTCCCCGCCGCCGTCGAAACCCGGAAAGATCACCGTCCCCGCCTTTGTGGGTGGAATGAACAGCCGGCCGGTATGATACGTGGCCAGCCGCCGCCGGATATCCTGGTAAGAGGAATCCGGCACCAGTGTATTGAGATCTTTTTCGGTGAGTGATTGCCGGGCATACACCGGCATGCCGGTGGGAAAGGGCTGTGTCGGCGAAAGCTTCTCTCCCGGCAGCGCACTGTCCTGCGGCACGGGCCGTTCTTCGACCGGATAGATCGGCTTTCCCGTCGCCCGGTCCAGCAGGAAGATAAAACCCGTCTTCGTCGTTTGCACCACGGCGGGTATCGTCCTGCCGTCTTTGTGGATGGTCACCGGAATTGGCGCCGTCGGTGGGTCGCGGTCCCAGAGATCGTGATGCACCGTTTGAAAATGCCAGAGACGTTTCCCCGTGGCGGCATCGAGCGCCAGCACACAGTCGGCGAAAAGGTCATCGCCAAGCCGTCTGCCGCCATAGAAGTCATAAGAGGCCGAGCCTACCGGCGCAAACAGGATCCCTTTCTCTTCATCCAGGCTAAAGCCGCCCCAGCTATTGGCGCCACCCAGATGTTTATAAGCGGCCGTGTCATCCCAGCTCGTGTAGCCTGCTTCGCCCGGATACGGTATAGTATGAAAGATCCACCGCAACGCACCCGTATGGACATCATACGCCCGGATATGGCCCGGAGCGGCCGCCGCACCCTCGTCCACGCGGTCCCCAACAATGATCAGGTCTTTATAAATGATCCCGGGCGTCGTCCCCGCGACATAGAGATTATGCACATCCCGCCCCAGATCCCGATGCAGATCGATCCGCCCGCTGTCTCCCCAGCTACGTACAGGTATGCCCGTTAGCGCATCGATGCAATACAGCCACGAGCCCGCGGGATAAAAAAGCCGCTGGTCGCTTGCATCGGCACCGCGATAGTAGGCTACCCCCCTGCAGGCATTGATGGCGAGCTTCACCGTATCGCCATTTGCGTTCCGTGCGGGGTCAAAGACCCATCTTGGCTTGCCCGTAGCCGCTTCCAGTGCAAACAGTTTCAAATGCGGTGAAACCCCATATAGCACCCCGTCGATCTCCAGCGCATTGACCTGGATCTGGCTCATGCTATCCCCGTCGCCGGTGTGGTACTCCCAGGCTTTCTGCAACTTTCCGACATTGGCCGTGTCGATCTGTGTCAAAGCGGAATAGTGGATATTAGCGGGGCTGCCGCCATAGACCGGCCACGAGTCCCGACGACCTTGATCGCCACCGGAACGACCGCAGCCCGCCAATAAAGTACTGAGAAAACAAAGGAAGATACAGGCAAAAGGCAATCGGGGATGCATAACGGCTTTTGCGTGAATATAAAGAATTCTACACAATCCCGCCATCTACCCCGAGGACCTTCCCCGTAATATAGCCATTACCCGCCAGGAATACGATCGCATCGGCGACCTCCTCCGGCCGTCCCGCCCGCGCTACCGGGATGCCCGCTGTATATTGCGCAAAAGCCGCCTGCCGGTCTTCCTTCGGTACAAAATCCCACCACGGCGTATCGATCACCCCGGGACTAACGGCATTGAAACGGATCGTCCGCAGTTCCCGCGCCCAGATGGGCACCATGAGTTCGAGGGCGCCGTTGACAGCCGCCAGCCCCGATACCCCCGGCAGCTTCGCCACGGCCGAGATCGCCGTGATCAGCGTCACACTGCCTTCCGACCGTAAGTAAGGTAAGGCACTTTGGACCGTTTCGAGCTGCGACCAGAATTTTTCCTCAAACCCTTCCCGCAGCTCAGCCAGCGACAATTTCGCAAACTCGCCCCCGCCCCACCACTATTGACCCATTCCGGCTTTGTATAGACCGGATCATGCATGCCGGTTCCGCCACGCGAGTGGCGTCTCTCCCGTGCCACCCTTGAAGAACCGGTTGAAAGACGCCGGATCACTGAAGTCGAGCTTGTAAGCGATCTCCGCAATGGAGCTATCCGTATACCGCAACAGCGACTTCGCCTCCTGCACCAGCATCTCGCTGATGCTGTCGCTCGCCGTTTTCCCCGTGACCTCTTTGACCACTTTATTGAGATGGTTGGGACTTACGGCCAGCAAGGAAGCATAATCCGCCACCGTACGGGTCGTAAGGAAATGCGTCCCCACCAGCTTCTGAAACCGCCCCACCAGCGCAGGCCCCGCCGCCACCGGCGCCGGTTTGTCGAGCCCCTGTCGCAGATAGCTGCGCTTGGCCTCCAGCAAAGCCAGATAGAGGTAGAGCTGCACCGCCTTGCCCCGCTCCGGCCGCTCCCCACGGACCTCTTCATCGATCTGCCGCACCAGTGCCACCACTGCCTCCAACTCATCTTCCGTCACCTGGAAAAGCGGTGTCCCAGTGATGCTCAAAAAAGGAAATTCCTCCGGCAGCCGCGCCACCGGCAACAACTCATCCAGAAAATGCTCCTTGAACAGCATATAATAGCCCGAAGCATCGGCGCTGATATTGTTCTTTAAAAAGATCTGATCCGGAAAGGTAAACGAAAGCGTCCGCGGGTGATGCCGGTAATGCTCCAGCCCGATCTGCATGTCCAGCTCGCCACTCACGGTGATACTTATCCGGTAAAAGGCCGATCGCAGAGGCCCCACCGACCCTATCAACCCGTGGCTCGAATACAGCTCGAAGCCGTCGATGAACTTCGACCGTTCCAGCTGATTACAACCAAAGTCCGAGCTTTCGCCCGGCGCCCGGTGCAGATGCCGGAAATCGCCGAGCTCATATCGCGGTATATCCGCTTTCCTGCTTTTGGTAGCCATAGCACGAATTTCCCCTAAAAATTCCAAATAATTCGTAGGTTCAAGGAGCAAAACTCCGACATGAGAAAAATACTACTCTATCCGATGATCTTCATCTTCGCGCTTGGCGCAGCCACGGCCCATGCACAAAAAGTCCCGGTGAAGGTTACGGACATGCTGAAAATAAAGTCCGTCGGTGAGATCCGTCTGTGCAAGGACGGTCAGCAGGCCGTCTTCACGCTCACGACCATCGAACCCGATACCGCCGCGAAAAACTCGCGCTGGGATTACAAATACGTCACACAGCTCTATATCGTCCCTGCGGATGGCCCGGCCGCCCCGAGGCAGCTCACCACCGCCAAAGAAGGCGCCTCCCAGCCGGCCTGGAGCCCCGATGGCCGGACCATCGCCTTCGTCCGCAGCGCGGATGGGAAACCGCAGATCTTCCTGCTCCCCTTGCAAGGTGGCGAACCGGTGCAGCTCACCCACTTTCACTACGGCGCGGGCAGCCCCAAATGGTCGCCGGACGGCAAATCGTTGCTCTTCTCCGCCCGCATCGACCTCAAAGAAATGATCAAAGACTCCCTGCTCAACCCCGGCCATATCCTCCCCGCGTGGCCCTATGAAAAACCCGGCATCGCCCACAACGCTTCGCTAAAGCCGTCTACGGCCAAACCCGACCCCGATGGCAATCTCGACGAGATCCGCGCCTGGCTCGACGCCAACGTCGCCGACAAAAAAGCCAAAGTGGTCAACAAGCTCAATTTCCAGGACGAGACGGAAGTCAATCCGGCTATGGTCTTCAGCCAATGGTTCGTACAGCCGGCGATACCCGGCGCCACGCCGCACGCCGTGACCCATGGCTTCTATAATTTTAGCAGCGCCGACTATTCCGCCGACGGCAAACAGCTTTTCCTCACGGCGCATATCGACAGTAACCAGGACCCCGAACGGGATCTTGAAGCCGAGATCTACACCGCTGACGTCGATGGCGGCAACTTACACCTCCTGCTGGGCGAGAAAGGAAAGGTTTTCAGCAGCCCCCACCCCAGCCCCGACGGCAGCATCCTCGCTTATGAGGTTAGTACCACCTCCTTTGTCTCCGTGCCGCAATTGAAACTCCTGAACCTCCGCGACAACGCGTCCACCACCATTCCCTTCGACCGCGCCGCGACAAGCCTCACCTGGAGTGAGGACGGCCGGTATCTGTATTTCATCGCGCAATCCGATGGTGGTGCGCCGGTCTACCGGCTCGACCCGGCCACCAAAAAGATCGAACAGCTCTTCGATCATACCACCGGCACCACCAGCTTCGATATCCAAAGCGACCACCTGCTCTTCGGCCGCACCGAACCGGCAGACCCTTCCGAGCTCTATAAGGCCAACGCTGCCGGCGGGCAAGCCGCCATGATCAGTGCTTTCAACACCGGCTGGCTTGCCGATCGCGAGCTCAGCCTGCCCGAACACCATACGTTTAAAAACAGCCTCGGCGAAACCATCGATTATTGGGTCATGAAACCCATAGGTTTTAAACAAGGTCAACACTATCCGTTGCTGTTAGATATCCATGGCGGCCCTTCGGCGATGTGGGGCCCCGGCGAACCGTCCATGTGGCATGAGTTCCAGTACTTCTGCGGCAAAGGGTATGGTGTGGTGTATTGCAATCCCAGGGGCTCCGGCGGCTACGGCCTGGAATTCCTGAGAGCCAACGTCAAAGACTGGGGCACGGGCCCTACTTCCGACGTCCTCACCGCCCTTGATAAGGCTGTCGCCGAAGGCTGGGCGGATACGGGCAGGCTGGTGGTCTCCGGCGGCTCCTACGCGGGCTATCTCACCGCCTGGATCGTCGGCCATGACCATCGCTTCAAAGCCGCCTGCGCACAACGGGGTGTCTACGACCTCGCCACCTTCTTCGGTGAAGGCAATGCCTGGCGCCTCGTGCCGCATTATTTTGGCGGCTACCCCTGGGAACCACAAACCAAGGCCATCCTGGACCGGGAATC
Source organism: Puia sp. (assembly GCA_035946435.1). Classification (GTDB taxonomy): domain Bacteria; phylum Bacteroidota; class Bacteroidia; order Chitinophagales; family Chitinophagaceae; genus Puia. Next base: position 45,586 of record DASYZH010000326.1, read on the forward strand.
ACCCATCACCTATGTCGCAAATATCACCACGCCACTGATCATCTTCCATGGCGAGAGCGACCGCCGCACCGGCTTCGTCCAGGGAGAGATGCTGTATCGCAGCTTAAAGGTCCTGAACAAGCCGGTGGAAT
>DASYZH010000327.1:0-3117 GCA_035946435.1 Puia sp.
GAAAGATTTCTGTTACAATAAGGAAAAAGAACTGTTGGGAAGCATCGAGTACCAGTACAGTTATAAATAAACAGCCATGCGTATTGTTTTTTCTCTTTTGTTCCTGTGTAGTGGTCTCGCCGTTTTTGCCCAGGACTATGATTTCCCGGATTTTCGCCAGAAAAGAGACAATTTTTCACATATCGGCGATAAGGATATTCGGAGCGATGTGTCGACCTTTTGCCTGGCGGGGGTGGACGAGAGTGTCGGGAAGCCTTCGCTGCCATCGGTCCCCGTGGTGGACTATGGGCCCAATTTTATGAAATATGCCGATGACCATATCCAGGTGATCATCAGGACCGGTGTCTTTTTAGCAGCCAGGCACAAGCTGATGCAGCAGGAAGGTCACCTGCTGCGGATCGACGGCAAGCCTTATTACGGTGGGGTCTACGGTCAGCCGCCACATACGACCATCGAATCGATCACGGTGGTGGTCGACAAGGATACCGTTCCCATTCCCACCACCGCCTATTTCGATCTTTATGACCCGAAATTCAGCTATAATGAAAACGGGGCCACGCGGTCGCGGAATGGTGTTTTTTTGTCCAACGACAAACACACCTTCTATATCTACATGCTTAACATCGATAATAAGGGAACGGAATATACCTGGGTGATCCGGGACAAACAATACGTGCGGCGAGTGGTAGATTTCGGGTTTCTAAATTAGCATTATGAAACGACAGGTGTATAGAGTCATCGGGTCGATCGTCCTTTTTATGGTTGTGTACCTGATCCTGATGGCTGCGGCTACGGTATTGGCTATTGTCCTTGGCTGGCTGGGGGTTCTGCTGATGCTCAATTTCACCAACTTTTTCGGCCTGATCTTCGGCCTGGGTATGATCGGTGCGGGCATTTCCGTACTCGTGTTCCTGGTCAAATTCATTTTTGCGGTGTCGAAGGACGAGAACGCTCAGCGGGTGGAAATATCGGAGAGTGAGCAACCGCGGCTTTTTGCTTTTATCCGGGAGCTCACGGAAGCGACCGGAACGCGTTTCCCCAAGAAGATCTATTTGAGTCCCGACGTCAATGCCTGTGTTTTTTACAACTCCAACTTCTGGAGCATGTTCCTTCCTATTCCCAAGAATCTCGAGATCGGCCTTGGGCTGGTCAACAGCGTCAATGTAAGTGAGTTCAAGGCTGTGATGGCGCACGAGTTCGGTCACTTTAGCCAGCGGAGCATGCGGTTGGGCTCTTTCACTTATAATGTGAACCGGGTAATCCACAATATGCTGTATGAGAACAAGGGGTACTCGAATTTCCTGAATGCGTGGGGCAAGCTGCATTGGGGTACAGCTCTTTTCGCAAGGCTGACGGCCAGGATCGCGCAGGGAATACAATGGATCCTCCGTGGGATGTATGGATTCGTCAACAAGAATTATATGGGTCTAAGCCGGGAGATGGAGTTCCATGCGGATGCGGTTTCGGCCGGGGTCTCCGGAAGCAACAACCTGGTGAGTGCGCTTAGCCGGGTAGAGATAGCGGGCAATTGTTATAACATCGCGCTCAGTGAGGCCAATGCCCGGGTAAAACAGAATAAGGTCTCCCGGAATATCTTTTCCAATCAACTCGCGATCTTCCGGCAAGTGGCCGTGGAATACGGTCTGCCCCTGACGCAGGGATTGCCCGACATCAGCTATCATTTTGTCCATCAATTTTCCCGGAGCCGGATCAATTTCAAGAATCAATGGGCGAGCCATCCCACATTGCAGGAACGCAAGAACCACCTGGATAAGCTGGGTCTCGAGAGGCCGGCCGACCAAAGCAGCGCCTGGATGCTGTTCGAGGGCGCCGGAACGCTGCAGGAGAGAACCACCTCCCAGCTCTACCGAGCGGTAAAATTCGAAGGAGCCGTCGAGTATTACGACGAGCGGGAATTCGAGGCAGCGTATCTCGGCAGAAAAGCCGAATATGCTCTGCCGGCGGAATACAAGGGGTATTACGAGGGCCGGTATATCGAAACCAAGGATTGGGATCTCGATAAGGCGCTGGAAGAGCGTCCAGGTGCTAAGACCTTTGAAGAATTGTTCAATGAGGAAACGGGGCAGCTTCAAGCCATGATCGACAGCAATAAAAAAGATGGTGAGCTGACGAGGGCTATCTATGAAAAAAAGATAGACGTCAAGACCTTTGATTTTGATGGGGTCAAATATGCGGCCAAAGACGGCGAAAAGGTAGCTGCGTTGTTAGAAAAGGAGGTCGAGATGCAGGTGCAACGGCAGCGAAAAATGGATAAGGAAGCCTTTCTGTATTTTCTTCACCGGTCCGGAGCGGACCAGCAGGGGCTATTGACCAATTACCGCCAATGGAAACGGGTGCACCTATTGTATGACGAATATGTTCAGCTGGTGAACCGGATCCTGCAAAAGATCCGGCCTTTTTATTCCGATGGTCTCGGGCTCGAGGAGATCAATTCCATTATCCGGGGATTAAAGGAAAAGGAAGAAAAAGAGCTAAAGCAAAAATACAGGGAGCTGGAACAGGCCGGTATACTGCAGGCAGAAGAGCTGCGCTCGAGGGTACAACTGTTCCTGGAAAGGAACTACGCCTACTTTATCGATAAATCCTTTCAGACAAGCGAGCTGGATGAGCTAAAGGGGCTGGCGATCGATGTCGCCAACGCCTTTAACCGTTATCAGTTCAAGTGGTATAAGAAGATGCTGGTTGAGCAGTTCTCCCCGATAGGTATCGGTTCACCCGCCACATGAGGACGCCGCAGATCATGTAGGCACAGATAGTCACCAGGCCCAGGGTATCGTAATGTACCAATCGATCTTGCGGATCTTCCGCAATGATAAGTCCGCCGATCGCGGATGCTATGCCTCCCCCCAACTGTTGTATGGATGCGTTAATGCTCATAAAAGCGCCCCTGTCCTGCCTATCGGGTACGGCCGAGATCAGGGCCTGGCTCGGGATTATGCGGCAGAATACGGCGGCATACAGGAGGGTATTGAGCACGAGGACTTCCCAAAGAGGAGTAATGGAAAGATGAGTGAGGATCAGGACCATTATGGTGCCGAGAATGCTACCGTCGATAAACACGCGGAATTTACCCACCCGGTCGCTCCATTTACCAAT
>DASYZH010000328.1:0-3280 GCA_035946435.1 Puia sp.
CGCTGCCTGCCCGATGAGCTTCACGAGCGCATTCCGCGTTCCACTCGATTTGACTGGAGCAGGAAGGAGCTGAACACGACATTCGGCTTCGAGTGGGCCAGCGGGCAGCATCAGCGCTTCGAGACATTGCAGCAGGTAGTCACTTCTAAAAAACTTCTTCGGGTCAATCTCGCTTTATTGCGGATCATCGCTATCAAGCGGTTCCTTCATCGATATGCCTCCCGGTTGTCAGGTAAAGAAGTGCAGCGGGTGGTTTTGGGAACGATTGAAAAAGTGTGTACCGTCATCAAATTGCCCGTGGCGCTCAAATATATCCAGCATTCTGCTTGTTGGTATCAGCGGCTGAAGACCCATCAGCGATGCGCGTCCTCGCCTTCGCTGCTATGCCGGTTAAAGCATCCTGGGCAACTGTTGGTACAAGAGATCAACGCCATCAAGACGTATTGCTCCGAGAACCGTTTTCTGACCTGGCCACTGGCCTCGGTCTATCACCAGCTGAGAAGAGACAAGGCAGCAGCCTTCCAGCTTAGCACTTTCTACAAATATGTGGGGTTGCTGCAACTAAAACGTCAGACGGCCCGGTCGCGCAGGAAGCATCATACTACCGGTATCCGGGCGCAAAGGCCGTTTGCCATTCTGCACGCGGATCTCACAGTGTTCAGAACAGCCGACAATGTCAAGAACTATGTCTATCTGGTCCAGGATAACTTTTCCAGGGCTATCCTGGCGGTACAGGTCTCTTTGGAGTACTCGGCCCGGATCACCCTTCAAAATGTCGAATGGGTCCGGGAGCAATATTTGGTGCCTGCCGGCATTACAGAGTGCCGGTTGATCACGGACGACGGTGTCGAGAATTTCGGTGTGGTGAGCGATTATCTTGGATCGGTCAACGCACCGTCGATCCGTCATCTCGTTGCTCAAAAAGATATTGTCTTTTCCAATTCCATGATCGAAGCAGCCAACAAGCAGTTGAAATACCGGTTCTTGTATCACCAGCACATCATCGATCATAAACAGCTGAGGCAGTTCGTAGAGCAGGCCATTCATGACTACAACAACCGGCCACACCACGAGCTCGGCGGATTGACGCCAATGGAAGTCTTGCACGGCGCCCGGGTCGACAAGGCGGCCCGATCCCACGAGATTCGCCTGGCCCAACAGCAGCGGCTCCTGAAAAACAAGCGGGAGAAGTGCTGCTTTCCGACTTTTTGAGGAAGCGCCCGTTAAAAAGCCTTCCGGTTTCCCCCTTGAGCTCAATGAAAAGTTTCCTGAAAGGCGGTCAACAGACCTTCGATAATCCTTAGCCGTGATTGTCCGAATATCCGGACGCCTTATCGTAGAAAGTTCGTAGACGTTGCACTGCACGGCAATGAACAGCAGCCGGCCGATCCTGACGTTACACGAACTGCTCAATATCGTCAAGAGCATCTTCGATGCGACCAGCAATTTCAGCATCTTCCAAGCGACTCCGTAAAACTGCAATGACCTTTTCTTTTTCAAGTTTGCGATGAACCCTTGCAATATGCCCTAAGCATGTAGCAGCTAAGCCGCTTATATCACTGTTCTCATTCTTAAAAAATCCCAGGCACTCATCCTGTGCCCATTTCCAGTCTTGCTCATAAAAAGCAACTGCAACCATTGCATCACAAATTTTTTCTACATCACTGGATGCAAAAGCTTGTTCAGCAGAATGTTTATCAACCGGATGTACTTGTTTGTATTCTCTCATCTTTAATGAGTTAAAATATTTCCTTTATTGTCAACCATTCCCGCCTTTTTCAAGGCATTTTGCATATCAGTATGTAGGTCCTGCCAAGATCGAACATGACCGTGATATTTATCCCCTTGTGTTCTATCAAAAACCACAAATTCCTTCTTCTCGTAGTCAATTCCAACTCGGCGAGGAGATGTTTCTTTAACCTGAACAGACATGTCCAACGCATCTTGACCGTTAGTCGGGGCCTTGCTTTTTATTGCATTGTCTTCTCTACCGTGGTATGAAGCAGGTTCATATTCTAACCTACGCATCGCCCCGACACCAGGCGTACTTTCTTGCTGCGGCTCCGGAAGGCTGGCCTTAGAGTTATTTAAATTGGTTTGAAGATGTTCCGAAACAGCCAAAGCCGAAATTGCCGCAATTTGCATATCGCTAACCAGCGCATTTGTCCGTTCAGTTTTCTCATCGTCAAACGTGTTTAAGAAGTACTGTACGTCCGGATCCTTTAAGAACTGCTTGAATTGGGCTACTTTCCAGTTATTGCTCCTTCCTTTGTCCGAAGCAAATCCTATATAGTACGTGTTTCCAGAATAATTTACGACATAGCGCTCGCCTTGGATCTTTGTGTCAAAACGATATCCAAACCAATTATGATGATTGTTCTCCTCGGTACGACCTTGCGTGAGAAATGTCTTTCCTTGACTATTAAGAGTAATAGTATAATGAAACTCCTCCTCCCCGTCCTTATCCAAATTCACAATAGGACTATTGCCAGAAAATTGATACGGCGTATACCAAGGATACTTTAAAGTTAAAGGGTCTACGCTCCAAAATCGACCAGTTCGGGTGTCGTACCCCCGTCTCCCGTAATCATACTCATTACCAGCTCCTTCGATCTCGTCATTCTTCTCCTTCCCATTGAACCCCCACCGATAACTCGAAGCAGCCGCCCCCGGATACGTCCTCCCCGGCATCACCATTCCAAAGGGATAGTAATCCTGCGCCATGGCCACATCGGCCATAAAGTGATCTATCAAAGAACTGTCGGAAGCGGAAGATACGGCGATTTTTTTATCCGTGATCGTGGAAAGGACATTTCCCAGGTGGTTGGTCAGCTCATAGGACTTCTCCCCACGGCTGAAGGTATTCAGGTAGGCCGTCCCATAGCTGCCCGAGAGCGCAAAGGATGTAGGCGCCACGGTCAGGGCGCCCACCGTTCCCAGCCGGCTGCTCCCATAAAGATCGACCTCCGTCTGCGCAGGCGCCCCGGACCCGGACTGCGTGTAAATGGCCAGGATATTCCCCTGCGCATCCCGCACATAGATCGAGTTCGTCCCGCCTGCAGCCTTCGTAATCCGGTTGCCCGCCGCATCATAGGTGTAGGTGATCGTTCCGCGGCCGTTGACGATCGTATCGATCTTGCCATAGACCGTCCAGTCGATTGCAGTAACACTGTCCGCTAGATCCTGCTTCAGCTGCCCATTGAGATCATACGTGTAGTTGTTCCCCGAACCCTGATCCTTCAAATCAGTGGTATACCAGCCCCCCGCACTGTCATTGATC
>DASYZH010000329.1:0-11640 GCA_035946435.1 Puia sp.
CGCTGCCTGCCAGCAAACCGGTAAGCAGCGCATAACTCACGACGATGAGCCAGAAATAAACATTTCCGATAGGGATGGCTATAAAACTCCCGGTTAGCCGATTGAATAAAGGCAGAGCAAGTAATATGAACAGAACCGAAATGACCATTGCGAGAAAGGTCATAAAAACGGATTCCAGCAGGAATTGCCAGATCAACCATTTACGTGAAGACCCGATAGCCTTTCTCACTCCCACTTCCCTTGCCCTTTTCTCTGATCTTGCCGTCGAAAGATTCATGAAGTTGATACAGGCGATCAACAAAATTAGAAACCCAATAATGGAAAATAACCTTACATAATCGATCATACCGCCGGAAGCCTTCCCGTTCGTATACTCCGTGTATAAATGCCAATCCTTCGTTGGCTGTAATGATACCTCCTCCTTATTCACCTTATATTCGTCCGGCGCATAGGTCCTCACCAGCATCCTGGACTTGCCGGCAGCGGCCTCGAAATTACTGTTGTGTTTTAATGAGGCATAGATCAAAAAATGACTCTGGCTCCAATCTGTCCGATACTGCTTCACCCAGCCCCCGGATTCAAAAGCATTGAAAGATGTGATATAATCGAATTGGAAGGTCGAATTCCTTGGCAGATCCTGTAACACCGCCGTTACTTTAAAATTATCGCCATATATCTTGATGGTCTTGTTCATTGGATCCTCATCACCAAATAAGGCCTTCGCCGTCGACTGTGTCAGTACAATGGAACTAACCCCCTTTAACGCCTCATTCGCATCTCCCTGCACCATAGGAAATTGAAATATCTTCAGGAAATCTTCGCCCCCGATCATTCCATGCGGATACAACCTCTTTTCCCCCACCACCAGGGGATTCCTTACAGGACCAAATGCAGGCGTCACTGACGCGATCTCGGGAATATCATGCTTGAGCGCATCCACTAATGGCAAACAAACCACACTTTGGGTCTGCACCTGACCATTGATCTCGACATTGAACTTTGCCTGATAGGCATACGCATAACCCGGAAGGTACCGGTCGAAAGAATACTGATAATAGACCCACAGGCCGATTAGGAATGCCACGGCCATACCCGTTGCGAGACCAACTACATTCAATAGGCTGAACATTCTGTTGCGGCTGATGCTGCGCCAGGCGGTTTTAAAATAGTACTTGAGCATGCGTTTGGTTTTGGAATACAGCGGAGCTACCACCAATAAAATGCCGGCTTATTTAAACTCTGATAATCAAGCAGTTAACATATATAGAGAAGTACGAACTGTTCGATTCTGGGCACTCTGTGTTCTGTTTTATAGAATCATGCCTCCTGAAATCCCAAGTCACGCAGTGGAGACCTCACAAGACCGCTGAGGAAATCGGAGATTGATATTGTAAGATTAATTATTGTCATGGTATTTTAACTGCCAGGTCAAATTCTAACCTTTACACCTAAAAGATTTGCTATTAGTCGGTTTGAAACCAATCCAAGGTGGTTCCTCGAAATGTTTAACAAATCTTGTAGAAACAAAACAGCGACCAGAAATATTACAAAGAATATCAAACACTTAGCTCAACGACCAGCCTCAAATCCGATAAGAAGCGGTTCGAGAAACGTCCAGTCCGGGCAACAAGCGCCTCTCGTGACAGCGAGGGGCGTTTTTGTTTATCCTGACCTGAAGGCCGGTAAGGCCAAATGTATTTAATCAGGGATAAAACACCTTCCTGACGCGGTTGTTGTACCAATCCGCGACTAAGAGATTCCCTTGTTGGTCCACACAAATACCCATGGGCGACATGGCAGCCTGCAAGGCCGGACCATAATCGCCGCAATAACTATAATTCCCAAACTCATATAACGTGGTGACCCAGCTTCCGGCAATGGTGTTGATCAGCCCATCCTTTGTAATTTTTCTCACTCTACCGCTTGACTCGGCCAGGTACACGATCCCGTTTGGATCGATAGCGATATTGTTGGCCGCTATCGAGGCGGAAGTAGCGGGGCCGCCGTCTCCGTTGGTGTCGGGCGAGCCAATATTCCCACCGGCGATCAGGTGTATGATACCCGAAGGATCGACCATCCGGATGGAGCCATTCCAGCCATCGACGATATAGAGGTTGTTTTGTGCGTCGAAACGTACATCCATGGGGCCGCTCAATTCCGCCTGTGTGGCCGCGCCGCCATTTCCTGTATAGCCTGCGACACCCGTCCCGGCAAGGGTCGTAATGATCCCTGCAGGTGTGATCTTACGAATGATATTGGAGCCGTTCACCGCAATGTATAGATTGTCGTTGCCGTCGAAGACCATGCCCCGCGGGCTCGACAACTGTGCCTGCGTGGCGGGGCCGTTGTCTCCGGAATAACCTGCCTTACCCGTCCCTGCAAAAGTGGTGATGATGCCCGAGGCATGATCTACCCGCCGGATCACCTGGTTGTAATAATCGGCAATAAAGAGGTCACCTTCCTTGTTGATTGCCAGCCCATCGGGATCGCTCAATACGGCACTCGTTGCCGGCCCCCCGTCGCCGGAATAACCACCCCATACACTATACGTACCGGCCACTACAGTAATGATCCCGTTGACATCGATCTTTCGCACGGTATTGTGAGCGCTTTCGCTTACGTACACATTCCCTGCGGCATCCATGATCACGTAATTCGGCCCGTTCAAATTCGCTGTTACTGCCGGCCCCCCATCGCCATAACTCGTCGCCACTACGGGATCGCCCTTGAACGTCGATCCGGCAAAAGTGGTAACCTTGTTCTTTACCGTATCCTTGAACCCATAAAGCGCGGTATCGGCCGCATTTCGGAGTTTTATCCATTGTTGGGTCACGGTATAAGTTGCACAGCCGAGACAGTTTGTATTTACGTAATGGAAATTGATCGTCGAATCGTTGATGATCCGTCCTCCTGCCTGCACCCCCGGTCCATTGGAGAGACTGTCATTCAGCGCGTAAAGGATCCCCATCCCATAATCATAGGTCCAATAGACCAGTGGGCTTCTCATGCTTTGATAGAGCTGGATGGCGCTGTCGTTCTGCTTTTTTACCTCAGCGGCGAAAATATAGCTCTTGCTGGGAACCCACATAAAACTGGGATAACTGGAAACGGTGGTTTCCATGACCTTATAATACCCTACTACGCTGTCCGCCGTTAGTCTGGTGGATTTGACGTGGGTGGTCGTAGTCGTATCGGTACCTGACGGGCCGCCGCCTGAGGGCGGAGTAACGCCGGGGGTCTTGCTGCAAGCGGCTAAGAAAAAAATTGTGCCCAGGATAGGTCTAAGGCGGGTCATAGATCTCGAGTTGTGTGTATTGACACTGAAAATAATAAAAAAAACCTTGCTAAAGAAGGAGTCTTGGAGAGAAGGTTGCGGCCTGGACCGGGGTTTTGAAGGACGACGGGATCGAAACGCTTTGGCACGGGGCGGTTGGCGGAAAGGGGATTCGGGAGACGTTTTTGACGGGGGCGGATGTGTTTACGTGGGTTTGATCTGTAAAAAAGCTAGGCTTTTAGATTTTTCTGTAAGGCGAATATGCAAATTATGATCTCGGTCTTGTTGTCCAGGCAAGACACGATATACTTTTGCGAAAATTGATGCATCTCAGGTTTAGTGCCTTCCAGGCCGGCGGCTTATTACAGGGCCGATGAATTATACGCTCATCTGAAAGAGAATGGGTTGTATAGGGCTGTGGGTTCCCCCGTGATTCTGCGACCAACCGTAAATCCGCTAGGAAAAGGTTCGAAAAGTGTCCAATCCGGGCAACTAATATATGAAACCCGCTAGAGCGGGTTTCACTTTTTGAGATAAACTCCGAACCTTCTAATCCATTCCAATTCAATATTTTTCAAGTTCGATTCTACAAAGGTCATTATTGCTGATCCTTTTTACTTTTAAAGTCTGTAAAGGTTTTTCCATCATAACGATGCACCCCACCTCCAGATCCAAACCAAATACTTCCATCGTTAGCTTCCAATATCCCCAAAAAATCCATTCTTCCACCCGACTTGATTTCTGTCACAGTGGGCATTTTATCGTACAAGGACTTTGCATCATACCGTGAAAGTGCCCAGGCCCCGACTTCACCAGGATCTACCCAACCGGTAGTCCAGATGCTTCCTTTTTTATCTTCGATTATTGCATAAGCCCCCAACTGCGACACCTTTGTAAAGGTTCTGCCGTCATAGCGCCAAAGGCCATCAACGTCACCGAACCAAATGCTTCCTTTTTTATCTTCGATTATTGACCAAACGTTTTTGAACCCTTTACCATCTTTGTTTTTTAAAACGGTAAATGTTTTTCCATCATAAAAACAAGGTCCGCCCTCTGTAGCAAACCAAAACTTCCCTATTTTGTCTTCCATGATAGTCCTAACACCATTATCGGGCAGTCCGTCTTTCGTGGTAAAATGTTGAAAGGATTTCCCATCGTAATAATAAACCCCTGAATCAGTAGAGGCGAACCAAAAGTTTCCGCGTCGATCTTCCAGAACATTCCAGAATCTGCGCGAACCTATTTTACTTGTGATATTGGTAAATGATTTTCCGTCGTATCGAAAAACACCACCCCATGATGCCGCAATCAAAATGTTTCCATTTCTACCTTGCTTTACATTCCGAACCATTGTGTTAGGGCCGTAGGAAGTGACCATGTCTTTGACATCGTAATTGATATTATCTTTATGTGGTTCAGTTTGCTTTTGTCCACAGGAGGTGTTAAAAACGAACATTAGGAATAAAGTATATGTGTGGGTGTATTTCATAATTCCTTTAATTTTTATATCCTATCAAAATTGACCCGGCGTACTTACTTTGATATCTTTCGGTGCGGGGATTTGGATTGTAAATAATAATGTAACCTTTGTAAATAAATTGTAATTGGTGTGCCTTAAAGCCGAAATCCCCTCTTGGGGAAACGCAAGTACCTGTGGGGATTGCTATTATCCTCGGTTATTGCTGTAATCTGCGCAGCTTTCAGTATGGGGGGCAGTGATGACTTGGATACCTCCAGAAGGGAAGTTTTACTTCGTAGCATCGGACATGAAATACTCTTACAGTCGGGAGACAGTACATCACGAGTGCTCCTGGTAGAAAAGATCGCCGAAAATGAATACCGGATCTGGTTTGAGAAGGACCTTACTTTTCAACCGGAGTTCCTTGTGAACACTACTCAGCGTTTGTTAGCCAAAGACCCGATCGCTCGTGATTATGTTGTTAACGTACTGAACTGTGGCAATACCAGGGAACGGAAACCCGTATACTGAGCATTTTCGCGTTGTCTCCTAACGAGACCATAGAGCGAGGCCGACTGCAAAAAGAGATATGGGGAGATGAAGTCAGTATGTCGTCGACAACAACCGAAGGTAAATAGGTGGATTTGATAGAACGTTTAGGAACGACATCGACTTTAATTCCGAACAAGTCTTCAATTGTATCACAAGATACTCAAGAGACTGAGTAAAAATACTCAGCGTATCGAGTAAAGGCGCGTTACGTTGTGCCGGACGCATAGGATACGACCCTTCACTCCGACCGTAGGCGGGCGGCGGGGTTGGAGAAGGCGGCTTTGATGGATTGGAAGCTGATGGTAAGCAGGGTCAGGAGGAGCACGGCGGCGGCGGCGGCGAGAAAGAGGAGGGGGCTGAGGGAAATGCGGTAAGCGAAGCTTTGCAGCCAGCGATCCATGGCCCACCACGAAAGGGGGAAGGCAAGGAGGATGGCCAGGAGGACGAGGCGGAGGAAGTCGCCGGTGAGGAGGAGCATGATGCTGCGAGAGGATGCGCCGAGGACCTTGCGGATACCGATCTCCTTGAAGCGGCGCTCGGCCGTAAAAGCGACGAGACCGAAGAGGCCCAAACAGGAGATGAGGATCGCGAGACCACCGAAATAGCGGGACAGGACGGCGATACGCTTCTCAGCCGCGTATTGCGCCTGGAAGTCGTCGTCGAGGAAATGGAACTCGAAGGGAAAACCGGGGTTGAGCGTTTTGTAGAGCTCTTCGATGCGGGCAATCGTAGGCTGTTCCTGGCCGGCATGGATCTTGACGAGGACGGCATCGGTGTATTGGGTATTCAGCCGCAATGCCATGGGTTGCACATTTTCATGCAGCGACTGAAAGTTGAAGTCCTTGACAACACCCACGATCGTGCGGCGACCATCGCCACCGAATACCTCCATCTTCCTGCCTATAGGGTTCTTGATGCCAAAGGCATCGACTGCCGCCTGGTTGATAATGATCTCCGCGCTATCCGAACTGAGCTGCCGTGAAAAACCACGGCCGGCGACCATCTTAAGCCCGAGTGTCTCTATGAGCCCATAGCTGATGCCCAGGTTGTCGATATTCGTAAAGTCCTTGGTGGGCTTGCCATCGACATACGGTACCGAACGACCGAAGTCATAGACACTGCTGTGATCGAGACCGCCTGCATTCACTACGCCGGGCAGTGCCCTGATCTCCGCCAGCAGGGTAGCCGCCTGCTGCGACTGGATGCCGGCCGTGCCGAAACTGAGGATATTGTCCCTGTTGAAACCGAGGTCTTTGGTCTGAATATATTGCACCTGCCTGTATACGATAAGCACACCCACGATAAACGCAAACGATAAACAAAACTGGAGAACGACGAGCCCCTTACGAATCCAAAGGCCACTAAACGACGTCCTGACCGTGGACTTGAGGACGGCGATGGGTTTGAAGCCGGAGAGGTAGAGTGCGGGATAGCTGCCGGCAATCAGCCCCGTGATCAACACGATAGCCAGGATGGTGGCCGCCAACGAGCCGTCGATATGCCATAGGAGCTGCTTACCCGTGATGGCATTGAAACCCGGCAACAGCAACGCGACGATCACCAGGGCAATCACCATCGACACCGCTGTCATCAGCACCGACTCCGTAAGGTACTGGATCACCAACGTGAAGCGGCGGGCGCCGACGACTTTTTTAATGCCCACCTCTTTCATCCGCCGCGACGCCTTTGCCGTCGACAAATTCATGAAATTGATACAGGCGATCAGCAAAATGAAGATTGCGATGATCGAAAAAAGCCGGACATATTCGATCCGCCCACCTACTTCAATGCCGTTTTCATACCTGCCATACAGATAGCCGCGGGAATAAGCCCGCGCAAACAGCGTCTCGTTCGAAGCGGCGTATTTAGTCTTCATAAAACCGGCGATCTTGCGGTTGAACAACCCGATGTCCGCACCAGACTTCAACACCACATAGGTGGCGGGATCGGAACTATGACCCCAATTCTTCTCAAAGGCATGCGTCTCCAGGAACTGATCCATCGGCAACACATAGTCGAAGTGCACCGAGGAATGAGCGGAAATATCATCGAAAATGCCGGAAACAACAAAGGTCTGTGTATGCTGCCAATCGACGGTTTTGCCCACGACACCCCGGGTGGTATGGAACAGGCGTATGGCCATATCTTTGGACAGCACGATGCTTTGTTTGTCCGTAAGTACCTGGTTCGCGCTACCCTGCAGAAGGCGATAAGAAAAGACCTTGAAATAATCCGAATCGGCAAAGATGCCGACGGCATTGGTGGCATTGTCGCCCACCGAGAAGGTGGTCTTGCCATACCAGTCCGGCGGTAGCACGGCTATGGCATCCTCGACTTCCGGCATCGTCGATGCCAATGTTCGGGCGAGCATCGCACTGGTAGCGGGCTCCGTCCTGATGCCGTCGGAATTTTTTTGATTGGCCAGCACCTGGAACAAACGGCTGTCGTTCACATGAAATCTATCCATCTGCCACTCATCGCTTACCCACAGCCAGATCAGGAAGGTACAGGCGAGGCCCGAAGACAATCCTACCAGGTTGAGCAGGGTGAACTGGCGATCCTTGACGAGATGACGCCAGATGAGTTTGAGATGGTTAATGATCATAGTCTTGTGTTTGCGGTTTTGCCGCCAATATTAAACCAGAAAATAAATCCTTGAGAATTAGAATTCTACGGAATGCTGCGGAGAATGAGTGTACGATTTCAATACAGTGCGCGTGCTATTGCGGACAAAAAAACCGCCCCCTTTTTTGGGAGGCGGCTTGTCCTTGCTGTTACCAAATAAAATTGGCCACTAATAAAGGATCCGGGTCGCATCTACCCGATCCATCAGAACCATAAACCATTAAACCTTATCCTATTAGAATTCAAATATAAAATCCCTGAAAAACCGGGTTGTAGATATTAATCTACAAGGGAGATGCGCGCAAAAAAAAAACTCCCTTTCGGGGCCACTAACCGGGAAATGGGAAGACTGGCGCAAGAGGACATCCTCTAGCGATAGAAGCAGTGTAAGTACCTTTTTGCCATGCGGATGTGCGGGCAGCCTCTGTATTTCCTATTATCCGGCGGCAGTGTAAATTTTAGGCAGCGTCCAGAAAATTGAGCTCATTCCGCTGGCCCCTGGCACACGAATTGTCTAGTTTAGTGCCAGCATTATTTAATCCTATCCTTGAAACGTATGAAAACCGTACCGACTAGTATTCTGCTTTGTACGATGTCGTGCTTTACCGGATTTGCAGCGTTTGCCTACCCATCGACTTACAATGTCATCTATGACCGCATCAGCCTCACGGTCAATCCCGCCCTTTCCGCCGCCATTACGAGCGGCTCCGTGACTACCTATTTCAACACGACGGCTCCTGCCCTCGCCCAGATCGGTTTCGACCTGGACCAGGCGATGACCGTCACGTCCATTGTCTACCATGGTGCTTCGTTACCGGCCGCGGACTATTCCCACGCCAGCAACGTGCTGCTGATCTCGTTCCCGGCCGCCATCGCCGTCACCGGGACGCGGGATTCCGTCACTATCAATTACAATGGGACGCCGGTGACGCCCACTACGTCGATCCCCAGCGGTTACAACCGGGCGCAGCATTCCTCGGGTAATTATATTATCTATACGCTAAGCGAGTCGTTCACGGGGCACGACTGGTGGCCCTGCAAGGACTCGCTGGTAGACAAGATCGATTCGGGGGTGGACATGATCGTCACTACCCCTACCGGCTATATGGTCGGCGGCAACGGTGTGCTTACCCAGACCATCTCCGGCAGCACACAAACCTCGACATGGAAAACGCGGGTCCCGATAGCCACCTACCTGGTCAATTTTTCCGTCGCTAACTACCAGGACTATGCGTTTACGGTCAACACGGGGCTCACCTCGACAAAGGCGCTTCCCGTGCACAACTTCCTTTTCCCGGAAGGGAATACGTCATCCAACCAGGCCACGCTGAATAGCATCCAAAGCCTGATACCGGCTTATGTCACCCTGTTGAACACAGACTACCCCTATCTGAAAGAGAAATACGGCACGGCCGAATGCACCAATTTCGGCGGCGCGCTGGAAGTGCAGACGATGACCTTCGTGGCGAGCGGCGCCTATACGGTCTCTATATTGGCACATGAGCTCTCCCATCAATGGTTCGGGGACAAGCTGACGACCAACGACTGGCATATGATCTGGCTGAACGAAGGTTTTGCCGAGTATTTCCAGTATGTGGTCTATCCCGAGCAGCTGCAAAGCGCTTCGGCTGCGCTTTCTTCGAGACAGAGCCTCAAAGGTTGGGTAACGAATACCTCCACCACCGCCGTCTCCAGCATAGCGAATGTAGACGATATCTTCATCCCCCCGAGCTCGTTGAACCAGCCGTATGAGAAAGGCGCCATGACCCTATCGATGCTAAGGGCCTGGCTGGGGGATACCCATTTCTTTACCGCGCTCTATAATTATGTGAACGCGCCGGGGCTGGCGTATAATTTTACTTCCGTGGATTCGCTGAAGTATTATATGCAGCAGCAGGTGCAGGGGCTGGGGTTCAACCTGAACAATTTCTTCCAGGAATGGGTGAACAACAAGGGCCGGGTGACCTATGCGGTAAACTATCAGTACGAAAACAATGGGATCTATCTCAACCTGGTGCAGTCGCCTACGGTATCGGGCCAGGGACATTTCGATATGCCGGTGCCCATCGAGATCAAGGGCACTGGCGGGCTCGACACCACCGTGGTCCTCATCGACCAGGGAGGGACACTGTATAATTCCGCCACCGGCGCTTTGTTTGGCAGTGTCGCCCATTTCAATCTATCGGGGACGCCTTCGACTATGACCTTCGACCCCAACAGCGTGGTGCTGGCCACTGCCAGCTCTATGAATCCAATGACCACTTTACCGGTGGTCAATATCCAGCTGAAGGCCATGCCGGGGGCCGGTGTCAATCTCCTGAGCTGGAATGTCACGACGGACCTGGCCCTGCAAACTTTTGTCATCGAGAAGAGCACCGACGGCACTCATTTTTCGTCGATCGCCAGCCAGGGGGCTATTGCCTTCGCCGATGGTCAATACCGGGGTAGCTTTACGGACGCCGATCCGGGGGAAGGCCCAGCTTTTTACCGCATCCTGGCACTGGAACAGGGCGGAGGCCAGACCTGGTCCGCGATCAGCGAAGCAGACGGGGCAGCCGGACAGGGAGCACTTACGATCCTACCCAATCCTGCCACAGGGTCTTTCAGCCTGTCCATCCCGACGACCTTCAGCGACAACCTTCCGTTGAACCTCGTAATCTATGATGCGGCAGGGCAGGTTGTCAAGATGGGGCAGGTCCCCTGCGGGACTCCGGCAATCATCTGTGACGGATGGACGCCGGGTATCTATATGGTGCTGCTGATCGACGACAGAAACCAGCGATTATATCAGAAGATGATAAAAAAATAAATTCATACAAGAAGCCAAATTTTAAATCCATCCTAATGAAAACGAAATCTACCTTTTACCATTTTTCGTGCATAAGAGGGCTGTTGTTGTTGTTGACGCTGACGGGCGTGCTTTGCGCGCAGGCGCAGCTGACGGCTACCGTCGCCACGCCTATGGGAATGGGGAAAGACTGCGGCGGGTCGAACAATAGTTACCGGGTGTTCAACTACAATACTTCGACGCAGACCCTGACCAGCCTCAACGTCTGTACGCCGCCCAGCCTTTATGACCCGACGACCGGGGCCACCTTTTCGCCGCAGTCGGGGAGCACGGCCTTCGACCCGGTGAACCAGCAGGTGTATTATATCGAGACGACCACCGGGAACAACTCCGTCATCTGGAACTGGACACCGGGTACCTGTCCCACAGGGTCTTTGGCGCCCGTGTATACGTTCAACAATGACTTCGTCGTGGGGCTGGACTTCAATACGGTGACGGGGACGGGCTACCAGGTGGAGTTCTCGACCGGTAGCGCGCCTTACAAAGTGTATCTGCGACAGATCAACAGCTTCAGTCCGCCTTCGTTCGGCCCTTCGGTACAAATCACATTTCCGGCCGGCGTCAACATCAATACCCAAAATAGCGACTATGTGATCACGCCCACCGGGGTCATGTATCTGGCGATCGACAACAAGCTATTCACCCTACCTTATAGCACGTATTCCTCGGGCGTGCTGAATGCTACCTATCTGGGGGCCATGACCTTTTCCAACAAGGTTTATGTGGTGGGGCTGGCTTATGCGAACGGCAACCTGATCGCGTCGGTGACCAACAATGGCAGCACGTGTTCTTATCAGCAGATCAACGTTTCCAGCGGCACGCTGGTGCTGACCAATGTCACGGCGCCTGCGGGCACGGCCAGCGGCACGATCTTTTCTTCTA
>DASYZH010000330.1:0-6738 GCA_035946435.1 Puia sp.
GCTCGATTCGGAGTATACGGTGTATCTGCGTGAGAAGGTCGTCGCCCTTCCCGCGGTCAAGGTCACGGAGACGAACACCTATCAATTTGATTCACTCCAGCGGCACGAGGATTATGCCTGGCTGCTGGACAAAAAACACCCGGTGAAATTATGGAATGAAAAAAGGCCCGGCGATGCTCCCGGGCTCAGCTTCAGCCCCATCGGCTATCTTTCAAAAGGCGAGGTGGGCAAACGCCGCCTCAAGAAGCGGCTGAAGCAGGAAGAGGAAGACTACTATATCGACTACAAATTTCCCCGCGCGAAAGTGTCGATGCTCACGGGCCTCCGCGGCGATTCGCTCGACATGTTCATGCTCCGCTTCCGGCCGACGTATCAATGGTGCCGTTCGGCCAATACGATGGATATTCTTCTATACATCAATGACAAGCTGGTGCTGTTCCGCAAGGGGTCGTCGAGCCGCGGGTTCGGGGAAGAGAGATGGCTCGTCAGCCGCCCGTTTATGTGGTCGCACCTTGATACCGTTTTGAGTAGCGGCGCTCCTTACTTATACTCGAGTTTGCAGGGTCTGCGTCCAAGTATTTGAGCTTCTTGCAGGGTTACCGTGTCGATCTGCGTCGAGCAGTGGGAGAGACCTCTGCAATGGTCCGACTTGTGATAAACCATGGAATACGGCCCCTCACAGAGGTACACATAAACAGTTTTGGCCGGCGGGGTCGTCGCAGGACTTGTCGCAAGCGAAAGGCTGAGAAGCAGGGCAAGAAATAATTTCACTGCAGTCATAGTTAGCTGATTTTATGAATGTCGCGCTATTGTCACATTGATCGTAAATCAGCGGATAATAGGAAACACCGGCATAAAAAAATGCGCCAGCCGATCCGGCGCCCGCCGTGCTTGTCGATCAATCCCACCTATTGGAAGTGTATTATGCGGATATCATGCGCGCGTATAGGTCATAGTTCTCCTTGTCAAAGCAAACGAAGATGACCTGTTCGGGTTGGGGGTGGGTGGAGAGGAATTCGCTGACGGTGTGAACCGCGATGGTGGCGGCTTTTTCTTTGGGAAAATGGTAGATGCCGGTGCTTATATTGGGAAAGGCGAGCGAGCTTATTCCGTTTTCCACGGCCAGCCGGAGCGAGTTCCGGTAGGCAGAGGCCAGCAACTCTCCCTCGCCCTTGTGCCCGCCATTCCACACCGGGCCCACGGTATGGATAACATATTTGGCGGGCAGGTTACCACCGGTGGTGATCACGGCCTCGCCGATAGAGCAGCCGCCCTGCCTGGCACGGATCGCACGGCAAGCCTCCAGGATTGCAGGACCGCCGGCACGATGGATGGCGCCATCCACCCCGCCGCCGCCGAGCAGCGAGCTGTTAGCGGCATTGACGATGGCGTCGACGGGCTGTTTGGTGATATCGCCTTGAATGACCCGGATGCGGGATCTTGCATTCATAAGAACAGCAATTTAAGTTTTTTGCGGAGCAAATTGCGACCTGCAAAATGGCGCCGATAGGAAAAAGGTGAGAGGTATTTGTGTTGGAAATTCGAGGCAACGATAGAGCAGATCAGCGCCGAGGACTTCAAAACTATAAAAAAAGACAAAGCCCGGTTTAATTCATTTAACTGGAGTACATTTAAAGCTAGTGAGGTATATAAAATCCGGCTTGTGAATGATGAAATGATATTGGGGTTGATGCGCCTTACAGATCATCCGGGAGACGGAATAGAGATCGCATTATTGGAAGTGAGCGCGGAAAACCGACGGGGAAAAAAGAAATTTGCCCATATTGCCGGGTGCATGATCGCTTTTGCCTGCCGGGAATCTTTCAAGCGTGGATACGAAGGATGGGTATTTCTGGTTCCGAAGACCTATTTGGTGCAACACTATTCTTCCAAATATGGTTTCATTTTCGTCCCGATCAGAACATCCAGCCGGCCGGATGGATTCATGGAATTGAACACAGGTGGCTCGCTTAGAATGATCAAGCGATATTTAGAGGGAGGACATTAAAAATAAATTATTGGAAGGTATGAAATCGTTAAAAAACATCGAAGAAGAATATACTCCGGAGGAAATCGCCGAGTCGTTTGTATTTCCGGCACGGAGGGCGTCCAAGTACCGGAAGGAGTTGCTCGAAGCACTGCGCGAACACAGAAAAAAGCTTTCCGTCAAGCAATCCGATAAAACAAAACTTATCTCGCAACTGCTTCAATTGAAATTTTTGATCGAAGACTATATCAAATCCGACAAACTCAATAAAGATTATACCTTTGGATATTTCCCAAAACAATACATTACCCGTCTGGAAAAGAAAAACAACCAATTCGCCAGTGAAATAAGTGTTGACCCAGCCGAATTGAGTCAAGTGATCAACAAGCGACGCAAACCTACTGAAAAACTCATTTTCAGGTTGGAAATACATTCTAATAGAAACTTTCCTGCGCTCATGTGGTTTAGCCTTTTGGAAAAAGACCGTGCATATCAGTTAAAGCACCATAGAGAGATCATTGATAGTGAAAAGAAAAATGTTAAGCAAAAGCTCAAATTTTCTTTGTAGATAGACCGTGTTGCCTGATCATACCATAGATCGACCCGCCCGAGATAGTAATCAAGATAGCAGGTCAAATAATA
The DNA here is from genome assembly GCA_035946435.1 of Puia sp. Lineage (GTDB taxonomy): Bacteria > Bacteroidota > Bacteroidia > Chitinophagales > Chitinophagaceae > Puia. The sequence continues at coordinate 2,630 of DASYZH010000330.1, forward strand.
TTTCGCCCTGCCGCCACCAGGAGTCGCTAACGCCAAACAATAGCTGCAGCCAGCATAACAGACCTCACTTTTCAGCAGATGTTTGCCGATAGTCCAGAGCTGCGTTTGCGAACCCGCCGATTGGACTCCGGATCGCCATCGTTTCCCGGCATTTCCATGTGCCAAAAGGATTCCAGTGCCGCATGATAGCACCGGAAACATGCAAAGCAATTTCGTCTGCCTCGGTATTTTTTGTAAAAGGCCATGCTCAAAGACTTGAAAAATAAATGGTTATGAATTTTCGTGAAAGGTAGGGGAATTTTGGTTTACCCGCCGCGGGCGGACGCGGAGAAAAAAAATGAATTAACTTTACGGTCATGAACAGAAAAGAAGAGACCCTCCGGGACGTGGTGATAAAGTTCGCCGGCGACTCGGGCGACGGGATGCAACTCACCGGAAGCCAGTTTACCAACAACACAGCCCTCATGGGCATCGACCTGGCCACCTTCCCCGATTTCCCTGCCGAGATCCGGGCGCCGCAGGGCACACTGCCGGGCGTCAGCGGCTATCAGCTCCGCTTTTCCAGCGACCAGGTGTTCACTCCGGGCGACGAGTGCGACGTGCTGGTAGCCATGAACGCGGCGGCGCTGAAAGCCAACCTCAAAGGCCTCAAAAAAGGCGGCAAGATCATCGTCAATACGGAGGGGTTCGATACTAAGAACCTCCGTCTCGCCAACTACCCCGAAGGGGTCCATCCCCTGGAGGACCACTCCCTCGACAACTATACGCTCTTTCCGATGGATGTCACCAAGATGACCCGGGAAGCGCTGAAAGATATCACCCTCGGCACCAAGGAGAAGGACCGCGCCAAGAACATGTTCGTCCTCGGGTTCCTCTACTGGATGTACAACCGGGACATGGACAGCACCATCCAATTCCTCAAGGACAAATTCGGCAAGAAACCCGAGATCCTGCAAAGCAATATCAAGGTGCTGCAAGCGGGCTACCATTATGGCGACACCACCGAAACCTTCACCACGACCTATAAGGTGGAGAAGGCCAGGATGGCGCCGGGCGTATACCGCTCCATCATGGGTAACCAGGCCCTGGCCTATGGGCTGGTCGCGGCCTCGCAGAAAAGCGGCCTCCCGCTCTTCCTGGGTTCCTATCCCATCACCCCCGCCAGCGACATCCTCCACGAGCTCAGCAAGCAGAAGGGTTTCGGGGTGAAAACCTTTCAGGCCGAAGACGAGATCGCCGGCATCACCTCCGCGATCGGCGCCGCCTATGGCGGCTCCCTGGCCGTCACCACCACCTCGGGCCCGGGCATGGCGCTCAAGGCGGAAGCCATGGGTCTCGCCGTGATGCTCGAGATCCCGCTGATCATCTGCGACATCCAACGCGGCGGCCCCTCCACCGGACTGCCCACCAAGACGGAACAGAGCGACCTCCTTCAGGCTTACTATGGCCGCAACGGGGAATGTCCCATGCCCGTAGTCTCCGCCTGCACCCCCAGCGATTGCTTCGACGCAGTATATGAAGCCGCGCGTATCGCCGTTCAGCATATGACGCCCGTGATCTTCCTCAGCGACGGCTATATCGCCAATGGCGCCGAACCATGGAAGTTCCCCAAGAGTGCCGACCTCCCGCCCATCGAAGTCCGGTTCAAAACGGAACTCGGCGACGGCGAAGAGAAATTCCAGCCCTATCTCCGTGACGAGAAGCTTGTCCGCCCCTGGGCTATCCCCGGCACCCCCGGCCTGGAACACCGCATCGGCGGCCTGGAAAAACAAAATGTCACCGGCAACGTGAGCTACGACCCGGAAAACCATCAGCTGATGGTCAAGATCCGCGAGGAAAAGGTCGCCCGCATCGCCGACCATATCCCCCCGCAAAAGCTCGACAGCGGCCCCGAAAAAGGCGATCTGCTCGTCCTCGGCTGGGGCAGCACCTATGGCGCCATCAAGAGCGCCGTCACTGAACTACAGCAACAAGGGTATGCGGTGTCACACGCGCATCTCCGCCATCTCCGCCCCTTCCCCGCGAACCTGGGCGAGCTGATACGGAATTTCAAGCAGGTGCTGATCCCCGAGATCAATAACGGTCAGCTCATCAAGATCATCCGCGACCAGTTCCTCATCGACGCCAAAGGGCACCACAAGATCATGGGCGTGCCCATCACCAAGACGGAGCTGGTGCTCAAGATAAGAGAGATGCTGGGGGGTGTCAACTAGCCGCACCGGATCCGACCGGTCTGCGGCAAGGCCATAAGCGGCGACAGATCGCCTAGACCAAAGGATTTATACCCACCTCCTGCTGCGAGGCCATGAGGGCCGTATGCAGGGGCTCGCTGATCCTGGCGAGATCCGTGGTCACCTTCCCGATAAAATTAAACTGATCCACGATGGGTTTGAACTCACTCAGCCGCCGGCGGGCCTCGCTGTCTTCAGAGACGGCCCCATTCATCCCGGCCTTGCGCCGCTCCATGAGGACATTCACCCGATCGTTAAGGGCCCTTAAGGCTTCTTTATTCACGGGCACCCGCGGCAGCGGCGGCTGGTCGGAAAGCAGGGCAACCGTTTGTTCGAGGCGGAAGACGATGTCGTCGATCACGGGCTCATAGGCCGCGTCCGCGGCATAACGTCCCGCCAGCGGGTCCACGTAATATGCGAGCGTCGCGATATGCGAGGTAAGCATATGATTCGAGACCACGAACTGGTGCATCTCCGTGATGCTCTTCTGCTGACTGCGCGGCTCGGACAGCATCCGCGACAACGCATCGGAAAGGTTGGCAAGGGCCACGAAGGCCTGTTTCCGCGACAGCTTATATTGCTGCATCGTCGCCTTTCGCCCCACAAAGGCCGCCGCGACATCCCGGAAGTAATCGATATTCGCCTGCAAGGCGCCCGTCATGAAATCGGAGATCCGCTCGTGCTCCCACGACGGGATGATCAGCAGATTGGCGAGGAAGGCGATCACCGACCCGATCACCGTGTCGATCACCCGGTCCGTCAGGATGACCCGGAAATTCGTGGGATACAACAGGTGGAACAACAGCAACACATACGGCGTCGTGAACATCACGGCGATAAGATAGTTGGTGCGGATAAAGACATACGTTCCGATCATGAACAGGATCATCAGGACGAACAGCGCCCGATCGTCCCTGATAAAATACAAGAATATCAACCCCGCCAACGCACCGCAGAGCGTGCCCGTCAACCGCTCGAAATTGCGGCGTTTGGAGAGGCTATACGCCGGCTTGAGGATCACCACCACCGTGAGCAGGATCCAATATTCATGATGACCATAAGGAAGCACGCTTGCAATGATATAGCCTACGATGGTAGCGATGCTGACGCGAAGCGAATGCCGGAAGATATTCGCCTTAAAGGATAAGTTGTCGAAGATGATCTTGCGATCCACCTCCGTGTGCGCGACAAATTCGTCGACGTCGATCTCTGTGCTGAAGTTCTTGCTGAGGGTACGGTCATAGGTCGTATAGCCCTGGAGCGTATGAAGCCGGTCGGCAAGGTCCTCGATGCTGTCTAAGATATTGGCGAGGCCGATGTATGCCTCTTCGCTGCCTGGATGCTCTTCTCTGAATCGATTGAGATCGATGCGCGCCTGGCGGATGCGGGCAGGCAGCCCCGAGGCTTCCACGGAGGCTTTGCCGCTCATGATGGCGATGCCGACATCATCCAGCTCGCCGGCCAGGTCGAGGATCAGCTTGCGGCATTCCAGCATCAGCTCGCTGTTGTCGAACGAGCGATGCAACATCCGGTAATCCTGTTGCGAGGTCATGATCCGTTCGAACAGGTCGATGATGTCCAGGAAGATCATCATCAGCACCCGCCCTACATGGGTGCTCTCCCTGACGATATTGCGGCTCTTGAACAACAGCTCGCGGACCAGGTCCTGTTTCGCATGGATGCCGACCTGGCTCTCCAGCAACTGCCGGTAGGCCTTGTCATATTCGACGTCGGGGGAATAGAAATCAGCCTTGATGCGCAGATAGCCCGCTGTAGCCTGGATGCAGTCGCCAAGCGCCTGCTGTACCAGCTTATACGGCCGGAAGCTGTACAGCAAAAGGCTCAGCATGGTGTACCAAACACCTCCCGACAGCACGT
>DASYZH010000331.1:0-8088 GCA_035946435.1 Puia sp.
GCGACGCTGCATTCAATGTACCGGCGCGTTTTGCTGCCATTCTCGGCAACTCCGTGCAATATCCCATCTTCACCAGCGAGGCCGACGATTTCCAATTCAATTACAATCCGGGTGGTCAGAGCGTGTATAGCACCTATCCCTTCAATCCGAGTAACTTCGGTTCGATCGCTGGTCGCTTCAACACGTCCTATACGTATGTGAACGCGCTGACGACGCTCCAGGATCCTCGTGTATACATCACTTGCGAACCCGCCTGGGCCTTTGTGGACACACTTTATGGTGGCACGGACACCACCGGCACCGGGTATACAGCCACGGATTTCCGCGCATTTGTCGGTGCCAGTGTCGGCGAAACGGAAGGTACGATGTACAACCAGGCCAGCGCCAACCTCCTCTCTTTCTTCAACCGGAAACGCTACTATTCCAATTTCACCGGCGACCCGAACGTGCTCGTAGGTTATAAGGAAATGCTCTTCAACATTGCCGAAGGCATCGAGCGTGGCTGGGGAGGTACCGGCACCGCGGAATCGTATTATCAGAACGGTATCAAGACCTCGATGGCTTTCTATGGGATCGATGTGACCCAGACGAATTTTACGGCTTACTTCCTGCCGGCATCGGATAACGCCGTAACGCAGGTTCAGCCCTATGCCTTTACATTTGATTGGAGCAACTACTATGCGCAGAGCACCGTGCAGCTGTCTTCTAACCAGGCTACCGCGATCTCGCAGATCGTAATCCAGAAATACCTGGCGATGTATGAGACCTCGGGGTATGAAGCGTATTACAACTGGCGTCGCACCGGATTCCCCGTGTTCCAGGGCGGCCCCGGCATCGGCAACAACGGTGTAGTTCCGCTTCGCTGGTCTTACCCGACGACCGAACAGACGCAGAATGCCGCCAACTGGGCTACTGCGCTCAAGAACCAGGGATTTGCCGGCGACGATCTGAACGAAAAAATGTGGGTACTGCAATAAATTTCCAATGATAAACTTTGTGAATACAAAGAGACTAAGCCTTCCGGGGCTTGGTCTCTTTCTTCTTTCGCTGACCGCGACCGGCCAAACGCCGGATCCGGCTGTCACGATGGCCCCCAATCCGGCGCCCGGGTCACCGCATCGTTTTCTCGTCTGTGCCCATCGCGGCGACCATACGCATGCCCCGGAAAATACGCTGCAGGCCTATGCCAACGCGATCGAGGCCGGCGCCGATTATGTCGAGATCGACCTGCGGACGACGCGGGACAGCGTGCTGGTGATCATGCACGACGCTTCTGTGAACCGGATGACGACCGGCACCGGGCTGATCAGGGAAATGAGTTGGGATTCCCTCCGGCGGCTTCGGGTGCGTGAAAAAACCCATCCGGAGTGGGGTGAGTACAACATCCCGACATTCGATCAGGTGCTGCAGCTTTGCCGGGGAAAGATCGGCATCTATCTGGATTTCAAGAATGCCGATCCGGCCGTGGCCTACAAGGCGATCCGGCGTTACGGCATGGAAGACCAGGTGATCGTATACATCAATGCATCGCAGCAGTTTGATGGCTGGCGGCGGGTGGCGCCGAAGATGCCGTTGATGGTGAGCCTTCCCGGCAATGTCCGCACTGCGGATAGTCTTGCCGGTTTCCTGTCCAAATACCATCCGGATATCCTGGATGGCGATTGGGACGGGTATACACCAGAAATGGTGACATTGGCAACGAAAAGAGGTTATCTTGTCTTTCCCGATATCCAGGGACCGAACGAAAGTCCTGCGTTATGGGACGCCGCTGTGAGCAAAGGCATCCGCGCGCTTCAAACGGATCATCCCACTGAGCTGGTCGCATGGCTGAAAGACAAACGTTTGCGCTGAGAGGTCTTTCGGAATTGACCTAATTTTAAACATTATTTAATGTTGCGGAATTCGGGGTTTTCAATACTTTGTAGGGTATTAGTCACAAAAACATTTTTCCTTTTATGACCACTGTGCAGGCCGAAAAGATCACCGACGAGATCATGGAGCTATACAATGGATATGGCGGTAACGAGTATGCGGGTGAAAAGGTGACCCAGCTGGAACATATGGCGCAGGCGGCCCAGCTGGCCGAAGAACAGGGGTTCGACGAGGAGGTGATACTGGCCGCGTTCCTTCATGATATCGGGCATATTTCGGAGGCCGCTGCCGCGGGTCATGCTGGTTCCGCAGGAGACGATGCCCATCGGATGGGAGCTTTCGGCGTGAAAGACCATGAAGAGCTCGGCGCCGAATTCCTGCGGGAAAAGGGATTTTCCAAAAAGGTTTGCCGGCTCGTGGAGTCGCATGTGGAGGCCAAGCGTTATCTCACGACAAGAGACCCTGCCTATTATGCGCAGTTGTCCGATGCCAGCAAGAAGACCCTCGAATACCAGGGCGGGCCGATGACCAGCGAGGAAGCTGCCGCCTTTGAACAATATCCGCTTTTTAACCTGATCATCCAGATGCGGAAATGGGATGAACAGGCGAAGATCGAGCACAAACCCTTACCCGATCTGCAACATTACCGGCGAATGATCCTTCGTCATCTCCTCAACTCTTAAAGCACCCCGAATATGAGCTCTATAGAACTTGTCGTTTTCGACATAGCGGGCACCACCGTCCGTGACAATGGCAGTGTGGCCGACGCGTTTATTGCCGCCTTCCGCGATTTTGGTTTCGAAATGCCCCGGGACGAAGTCAAAAAAGTGATGGGCTTCCGGAAGATGGACGCGATTACCCTGCTCCTGGGAAAATTCGCTCCCGCCCATAAGGACGACGAGCAGCTCATCGACCGTATCCATATCCGGTTCATCGATACGATGATCGCCTTTTATCGCGACGACCAGGAGCTGGCTCCCTTTCCCCATGCAGAAAAGCTCTTTGCCGAGCTCCACAAGCGGGGTATCAAGGTCGCCCTCAACACCGGATTTACGCGCAGCATCACCGATGCGATCCTTCATCGCCTTCGCTGGGACGAACGCTCCCCGCTGATCGATCAAACGATCTGTAGCGACGAGGTGCCTTTTGGCCGGCCTCATCCGGATATGATAAAGACCCTGGTCCGCGACCTGGAGATCAGTTCCGCATCCCATGTCCTCAAAGTCGGGGACACCGAGGTCGATGTCGAAGAAGGCCGGAACGCCGGCTGCGGCATAGTTGTGAGCGTGACCACGGGTGCCTATACCCGTGAACAGCTGGAGGGGTACAAGCCCGATTTCATCATCGACGACCTCAGCGAACTGCTGCCGATCATCGAAAAGGCATAATCCAAAGCCGGGGCGCCTTCCACGGCGACGAACCAGATCCGAAGGCCCGGCCACAAAAATCATCACCATGCAAATCCCTCCGGCTTCTGCTTCCCCAACCTCCGCCGCGTTGACCGCCAGCGGCCGGATGACGTTGAAAGCCCGGCTGCAGCGCGCGCCGGGTTGGGTCTTTGTCCTTTATCTTTCCCTCAGCTCGTTTGTAGTGTACGCCTGTATGTATGGTTTTCGGAAGCCGTTCACTGCGGCATCCTATGAAAACTATACCCTTTTCGGCATGCATTACAAGGTGGTGCTGGTGATTGCCCAGGTTATCGGTTATACCCTGAGCAAATTCCTTGGCATCCGCATCATCGCTTCCATGCAGCCGGGGAAAAGGACACGCTATATCCTGCTCCTGATCTCCATCGCCTGGGCAGCGCTCTTACTCTTCGCGCTTGTTCCTGCCCCGTATAATTTTGTATTCATGTTCATCAACGGCTTGCCGCTGGGTATGGTCTGGGGACTCGTGATAGGCTTTGTCGAAGGCAGGCGGACGACGGAGCTCATCGCGGCAGTGTGCTCTACCAGTTTCATCTTTGCGTCGGGCTGGGGTAAAACCGTCGGTAAGAGTCTTGTCCTTCACGGCGTCAGCGAGACCTGGATGCCCTTCGTTGCGGGCGGTGTGTTTGTCGTACCCTTGCTTATCTGTACCTGGATGCTCAACCAGACGCCGCCTCCCACTGCGGAAGACATCGCCCAGCGAACAGTCCGCTTGCCTATGGGCCGGCAGGAAAGGCGTGATTTTTTGCGCCTGTTCGGCTTTGCTCTTATACCCACGGTGACGGCCTATGCCATGCTTACCGTGCTGCGTGATTTCACGGAAGACTTTGCCAACGAGCTATGGACCGAGACCGGATACGGCAATCATCCCGAGGTCTTTGGCAATACCAGTACGCTCGTGGGTATCATCGTGCTGGTGGTGTTGGGTGGATTCTTTTTGATCCGGAACAACTACAAGGCGTTTCAGCTGAATAATGTCATCGTCATTTTTGGCTTCCTGCTGGCTGCCGGCGCAACGATGGCTTACCGGTTCCACCTGGTCTCGCCCGTGTTCTGGATCGTGACTGCTTCCACCGGCCTGTACCTGGGTTATGTACCTTATAATTGCTTTTATTTCGAGCGTATGCTTGCTGCCTTCCGGATAAGCGGCAATATCGGCTTCCTGATCTATATTGCCGATGCCTTTGGTTATCTGGGGACGGTGGTCGTGCTGATCGCCAAAGAGTTCGTTCAGATCCATTATACCTGGGTAGACTTCTTTACAGGTATGTTCTATGTCTCCGCCCTGCTGGGCATCCTCCTGGTTTTAGTAGCATCCGTCCTATTTTCAAAAATTTACAGGAAAAACAATACATCTGGTAGTTTATGGCATCCCGATCAGCAATCGTTATAGGCGCCGGCATCGTCGGCCTGGCTACGGCCCGGGCCCTGGCATTACAAGGCTTTTCCGTAAAGGTTTTCGAACGCACCGATAAGGCGGTGGGCGCTTCTATCCGCAATTTCGGCATGGTATGGCCCATCGGTCAGCCCGAAGGGAAGATGTACGACCGGGCCATCCGCAGCAGGAATATCTGGAAGGAGATCGCCCCACGCGCCGATTTCTGGCACGAATGCGCGGGCAGCCTCCATCTGGCATATCATAGGGACGAGTGGCTGGTGCTGCAGGAGCTCTACGAGGTCTTCCGCAGCGAAGGCCGGCCGGTTCGTCTGCTCGATCCCACAGCGGTCGCCGCGCTGTCGGGCGCCGTGGTTCGTGATGGCCTGCTTGGTGGATTGCACAGCACTGACGAGATCATCGTCGACCCGCGCGAAGCTATTGCGGCCCTCCCCGGCTGGCTGACCGAACAATACGGAGTGGAATTTTACTGGGGTAAATGTGTTTCTTATATCTCGGATCAGATCGTTTATATCGGTAACGACGAAGAATATGAGGCCGACCTGGTGTTTATCTGCAGCGGCGCCGATTTCGAGACCCTGTATCCTGAACAGTTTGCCGAGCAGCCGGTGACCAAATGCAAGCTGCAGATGATGCGGCTCGTGTCCCAGCCCCGGGAGTGGCGTATTGGCCCGGCCCTTTGCGGCGGCCTCTCGCTGATCCACTACAATAGCTTCAAGGCAGCTCCTTCCCTGGCAGCCTTGCGCCAGCGCTATTCCGCCGAGATGCCCGACTATCTCCAGTGGGGTATCCACGTGATGGTCTCTCAGAATGGCCGCGGAGAGCTCACCGTGGGCGACTCACATGAATACGGCCTTACGCACGATCCTTTCGACAAGGATTTCATCAACCGAAAGATCCTCGACTATCTCCGCCGGTTTGCCTGTTTTAAGGATTGGTCCGTTGCCGAGACCTGGAATGGCGTTTACGCCAAGCTCACGGATGGCGAAGCAGACCTCTTTTTCTCCCCCGAGCCTTATGTGTATGTCATCAATGGGGTGGGCGGGGCCGGTATGACCCTGTCCTTCGGGCTGGCGGAAGAGTTGGTGGCGGGGTTGTAATCGCGCCCTTTGCCCGGGCCGCTCGCGGGGCCTTGGTGTCTCGCGGGTGAGCCGGATGCCACACCTTTGGCCGCGGCCGGAACCGGAAGCTCCCGCCCCTGCACGGCGAGCCCGCAGATTATGTAATTTCGCCGGATGAAGACGTTGAAGGAAATAATTGCCGCCAACCGCGTGTTTTTTATTTTATGGCTCCTCTTTTTCGTTCTCGGCTTGATTATCCTCCTGCGGGTGGGCAAGGCCGAATCCTTCGTCGACCTAAACCCGTATCATCGCAGCACACTGGATAAGGTCTTTATGTGGATCACGTTTATGGGGGACGGGCTCTTCACCGTGATCGTATTTGTGATCTTACTGATTCGTAGACACTGGTCGCAGGCCACCCAGGTGATGGCAGCCTTCCTCTTCTCGGCGCTGGTCGCCCAGATCCTGAAAAACCTTTTCTCCATGCCCCGCCCGAAGCAATTCTTTCCGCCTGGCTATTACCCCTATTTTATAAAGGGCGTCACCGGCATCGGCTTTGCCAGCTTCCCCTCCGGTCATACGACCTCGATCTTTGCCCTGGCCACACTGATGGCGATCTTTGCCCGAAGCCGCAATGCCAAGATCGCGTGTCTGTTCGGCGGTGTTCTCGTGGGCTATTCCCGCATCTACCTGGGACAGCATTTCCTGGGGGACGTGCTCATGGGGTCCTGTATCGGCACTATCACCGCCGTGCTGGTCCACTGGATCTTCGTTAAAAAACTGCAGTCGCTGCCGCTTTTCAGCCGCGGGTAGCTGCTTGAGGCCCGCGCCCGCTCGCACCGCCCGCCTGGCCGGATCGCGCCACCCGCCTGGCTGGATCGCGCCACCCGCTCACGCCGCCCGCGCCACCCGATCACGCCGCCCGCGCCTATTTTGGCTCAAATTTTAATCATTGCGCGGTTTAGCGTAGGTTTGCCCTCAATTTTTTCTTAGTGGCGGCCCTACTAGCACGGGCGGCCTTCATAATCAATAGAATAGATGATTAGAGGCAAAAAACTGGTGATCGTATTACCTGCCTACAATGCAGAGCTTACTCTCCGTCAAACGTATGCGGAGATCCCTTTCGATATCGTCGATGAGGTCGTCCTGGTAGACGATAATAGCCGGGACAACACTGTTGCTGTGGCCAGGGAACTGGGCATCCAGCACGTCATCAAACACGAAAAGAACAGGGGCTATGGCGGCAACCAGAAAACTTGCTATAACAAAGCGCTGGAACTGGGTGCGGACATAGTGATCATGCTCCATCCCGATTACCAGTATACTCCCAAGCTGATCCCTTCGATGGCCTGGCTTATCGCCAACGACGTATATCAATGTGTTCTGGGAGCCCGGACCCTGGGCAAAGGCGCCCTGAATGGCGGTATGCCGCTCTATAAATATGTCTTCAACCGCGGTCTCACGTTTTTCGAGAACGTGCTGCTGCGGCAGAAACTGGCCGAATACCACACGGGTTATCGCGCCTTCTCCGGCGAGATCCTGCGGCGCATCAACTTCGAGATCAACAACGAAGATTTTGTCTTCGACAACGAAATGTTATCCCAGATCATCTATCTTGGCTACGAGATTGCCGAGATCACCTGTCCTACACGTTATTTCGAAGAAGCCTCCAGCATCAATTTCAAGCGCAGTGTCGTCTACGGCCTGGGAGTGCTGCGTGTTTCTCTTGTTCATCGGCTTTGTAAATGGGGCGTGATGAAAAGAGCAATGTATAAACCGCGAATTTAAACGAAATTATAAATGCGTCTTACCAAGTCTGCCACTATCCTGCTGATCGCCTTGTTCGCCGCCCTTCTCTTCATACCGTTCCTGGGCCGCGTACATCTGTTCGATTGGGATGAGATCAATTTCGCGGAATGCTCACGGGAGATGATCAAACTCCATGATTATACCCGGGTATACGTAGACTACAAACCTTTCTGGGAAAAGCCGCCGATGTTCTTCTGGATGCAAAGCACGGCCATGAAGCTATTCGGGGTCACGGAATTTGCGGCGCGGTTCCCGAATGCGATCTGCGGCATCGTAACCCTCATCGTCGTCTTTCTCTGCGGCTCACGTATCTACGACCGGAAATTTGGTATCCTGTGGGCGCTGGCTTTCGGCGGCTCGCTTTTTCCCAACATGTATTTCAAATCGGGCATCATCGATCCCTTTTTCAACCTCTTTACTTTTCTTTCGCTATATAATTTCATTCTTTACCACTGGAAAAGAAACAGCTTCGATAAGAAACTCGCCCATAGCCAGGTGTATTATGTCATCTGGTCCGGCATTT
>DASYZH010000332.1:0-12693 GCA_035946435.1 Puia sp.
TATTCGACAGCATCTCGAAACGTGGGTACCTTGCCAATGCGGGATTGTTGAAACAGCCAAGCGGAGAGCTGCCCTGCTTGCCCGTAGGGCTGGGAGGGGTGAGCGGCGAGACGATCGGGCTGATGCTGGAGCATGGATGGAGGGGTGCGGCGGTCCTGGGCTGGGTTTGGGCGGACCGCGGCCAGGAGGTGAGCCGGCTGGAGCAATTACAAAAAATCATAGGATATGAGTGAAGACCGGCCCCGGGTATTGGTGATCGCCGGGTATGATCAAAGCGGCGGGGCGGGGGTGCTTGCCGATATCAAGACGCTGGAGGCACATGGCGTATATGGATATGCGGTTTGTACGGCGATGACCTATCAAAATGAGCGCGAGATCAGGCGGGTCGAGTGGATGCCGGAAGCGGATGTGCTGGAGCAGGTCGATGTGTGTTTTGCGTCGGCGGCTTTTGACTGGGTCAAAATGGGGATTACGGCGTCGATGTCCTCGGCGGCAACCATCATCCGGCATGTGCGGAAGCACAATCCCACGGCAAGGGTAGTGTTGGACCCGGTGGTCAAAGCCAGCAGCGGGGTGAGCTTTTGGGCGGGGACGGCGGCCTGGAAGGAACTGGTGGCGGAATGTTTTGTGCTGACGCCGAATTGGGAAGAGGTGGGCTGGTTATATCCCGGCGAGGAGGTGGAAGATCGATGCCGGGAGCTTAGCCGCACGGGCAGCACGATCTATCTCAAAGGTGGACACAACCCCCGATCCCCCGGACGCGATATCCTTTGGAGCCAGGGGAGGGCGATGGTGATGGAGGCGGACCCGGCTATGGGCATCGTCTATCCCAAACATGGGTCGGGTTGTGTGCTGGCTTCCGCCCTGACGGCGGGGCTGGCATTGGGGTATGAGGTGCAGGCAGCGGCCTTGCGGGCCAAGCGGTATACGGCAGAATTCTTAACAAGCAATAAAAGTCTATTAGGATGGCATCGTTGGAACGATTGTATTTCCTGACTATGGATGAAGCGCCTATGTCGCATGTGGCGCAGGTAGAGGCGGCATGCGCTGCAGGGATCCGGTGGATCCAGTTGCGGATGAAGCTGACTTCCGACGACGAGATGCGGGAGGTCGCGGTCGCGGCGAAGAAGATCTGCGATGCGTGTGGCTGCACTTTTTTGATCAACGATCGGGTGCAGATCGCGGCCGAGGTCGACGCACATGGGGTTCATCTCGGTAAGCAGGACATGGCTGTGGGACTGGCGCGGCGGATACTGGGGCCCGGCCGGATCATCGGTGGGACGGCGAATACCCTGGAGGACATCCGCGAGCACGCGAGACAGGGAGCCGATTATATAGGGCTGGGGCCTTACCGGTATACGACCACGAAGAAGAACCTGAGCCCGGTGTTGGGTCTGGCGGGCTATCAGCGGATCATGGATCAGTTACACCGGGAGGGGATCACCATTCCCGTGGTAGCGATCGGCGGTATCGGCAAGGCGGATGGGGCGGCTCTGCTGGAGGCGGGGTTGTATGGGATCGCTTTTTCGGGGATGTTGGTGCATGCGGAGGACCGCGCCGCCATGATGCGGTCGCTGGAGGATATAAAACAATATGCGATATGTTGACGATAGGAGACAGGAATTTTACTTCCCGGCTGTTCACGGGTACCGGGAAATTCGGATCGCTTCCCCTGATGGAGGAGGCTTTGCTGGAGAGCGGCAGTGAGCTCGTGACGGTGGCGTTGCGCCGGGTAGAGGTAGGCCGGCCCGCCGCGATGGCCGCCCCTGGTGAAGCGCCTGCACCCGGCTTGCTGGAATATCTGCAGCATCCGCGGCTGCATCTGCTGCCGAATACGTCGGGCGTGCGGAATGCACAAGAGGCCATCTTTGCCGCCGGGCTGGCGCGGGAGGCCCTGGGAACTAACTGGCTCAAGCTGGAAATTCATCCTGATCCGCGCTGGCTGATGCCCGATCCGGTGGAGACACTGGCGGCGGCAGCGGAACTGGTCAGGAGGGGCTTCGTGGTATTGCCCTATGTGCATGCCGATCCCGTGCTTTGCAAACGGCTGGAGGAAGTGGGTGTCGCTGCGGTGATGCCGTTAGGCTCGCCTATCGGGAGCAATAAGGGGCTGAGGACAGCGGATTTTCTGGAGATCATTATCGCGCAAAGCCGGGTGCCGGTGGTCGTTGATGCGGGTATCGGCGCGCCCAGTGATGCGGCGCGGGCGATGGAGATGGGGGCGGATGCGGTGCTGGTGAATACGGCGATCGCCACCAGTGGTGATCCGGTACAGATGGCGCGGGCGTTCCGGCTGGCGGTGGAGAGTGGGCGCCTGGCATTCGAGGCCCGGTTACCGGCGGTGGCGGGACCGGGGGCTGCGCCGGCGGTGGCGAGCAGCCCGCTGACGGCATTTTTGGACTAAAGCATAGATGATGTTTACACAGGAATTTGAGCGGCATCCATGGGAGGCCGTCAAACAAAGTATATACGATAAGACCGCCGCGGATGTCGAGCGGGCACTTGGACGCACCCATCGTGACCTGGAGGATTTCAAGGCCCTGGTTTCACCGGCCGCGGCGCCGTATCTCGAGGAGATGGCGCAGCAGAGCCACCGGTCGACACAACGGCGTTTCGGGAAGGTGATGCAGCTCTATGTGCCGTTGTATCTAAGCAACGAATGCCAGAATATCTGTACCTATTGCGGTTTTAGCTATGACAACAAGATACGGCGACGGACCCTGAGCGCAGGGGAACTGTTAACGGAAGCTGCTGCCATCAAGGCGATGGGGTATGAGCATGTGCTGCTGGTGAGTGGCGAGGCTACCATGACCGTGGGGGTGGATTATTTTGTCCGGGCATTGGACGTGCTCCGGCCGCATTTTGCGCATCTTTCGATGGAGGTACAGCCGCTGGAGGCGGCGGAATACGGATTGCTAATGGAACACGGGCTGAACACGGTGCTGGTCTACCAGGAGACCTACTGTGCCGCCGACTATAAGCTGCATCATCCCAAAGGGCGGAAATCGAATTTCCGTTTCCGGCTCGAGACGCCGGACCGGCTGGGCGAGGCGGGCATCCACAAGATGGGGTTGGGGGTATTGATCGGTTTGGAAGACTGGCGGACGGATAGCTGGTTCACCGCGCTGCATCTGGGATATTTGGAAAGAAAATATTGGAAGAGCAAGTATTCGTTATCGTTTCCCCGGTTGAGGCCCCATGCAGGGGGATTGGAGCCCAAAGTCGAACAAACGGATAGGGAGCTGATCCAGCTGATCTGTGCATACCGCCTGCTGAACGAGGAGGTGGAGCTGTCGTTGTCGACCCGGGAGAGCCCCGTGTTCCGGGATCATGCGGTGCGGTTAGGGGTCACAGCGATGAGCGCGGGGTCGCGTACGAATCCCGGCGGTTATGCGGTAGACCCGGAGTCGTTGGAGCAATTCGAGATCCATGATGACCGAAGTCCCGCGGAGATCGCGACGATGATCCGGCGGCAGGGCTATGATGTGGTATGGAAGGATTGGGATCACGTTCTGCAAACGACGTAATAGGTATTGCCGGGGCTCCTATTCCCCAAGGGTGTGGGGAAGTCAGCGGGGAGTGTGGAATTTTCCACAAATATTCTAATTTGCGGAATCAATGCAACACACCAGCGTAAAATCACTAGCGCCATTGGATGGTTTCCTTGGTATCTCTACTGCGCAGCGGGATGAGTTCAGGGATAACGGGCACCTGCTGGTACGCGGTTTGCTAACAACATCAGAGATCGCGGGCTATCGCGGGCAGGTTGTAGAGGTAGCGAAACGCCAGAGCAGGGAAAAGCGAAAGATGCCGGAGCGAGGGATCTACGGCCGGAGTTTCGGCCAGCTGGTGAATCTGTGGAGAATAGACGAGGGAGTGCGGCAGCTGGTATTATCGAAGCGCCTTGCCAAGGTGGCGGCGGATCTTCTGGGCGTGGCGAATGTACGTATCTATCATGATCATGCGCTTTTCAAGGAAGCAGGGGGGCGGGCGACATATTGGCACCAGGATCAATATTACTGGCCGTTGGATACGGCGGATACGATAACGGTAGCGATTGCGCTCACAGATCAGAGTATCGAGATGGGGATGTTCGTATTCGCCAGCGGTTCGCATAAGCATGGGACGATAATGGACCCTAAACTATCATCGGAGCCGGATGGATCTTACCGGAAATATATCCGGGAGCATCAGTTTCCCCTGAGCCGGGCGGCGGGTATGCGTGCGGGAGATGCGAGCTGGCATTACGGGAATACGATTCATCATACGTCGGCCAACCTATCCGATAAGCGTAGAGAGATGATGACAATTACCTATATGGCCGACGGTGCGAGAGTAGCGAGGCCGGTGCATCCGGCACAGGAGTATGAACTGAAGAATTGGCTGAATGGTTTGCCGCCTGGCAGGCTGGCCACTTCGGCCTTCAATCCACTGGTTTTGTAGCGGTATAAATACGGAGCATTGGAGGTGTTAGTACGCGATTTTGGTAAAATTCTAAAAATACCCTCTTGTGGGTATTTGAAGATTAGGGAAAAGTTCCCAATTTGCGCCTGGGTTCTAAAAATAGTCCTGGATTTATTTGAATAATAGAAAAAATACTGTACTTTTATGCAACTATTTAATGCCTGCCATGTTCAAATCCTCTGAATAGTCGGCAATTTAACTCTTACATATATCTCTGAATTGACCCACTAATCCTTGAAATTCCTCTTTTTTTTCCTTTTGTAAGCGCCTTTTATAATCCACGTCGCTATTTGGTAAAGCCAGCTTTTCGACCGAGAAGTTTTATGCCAATACCTAGTGTTTAGCTATTCATTTCCATTTTGCAATCCTGGAAAAATTAAGTGTCAACTTAACACCCTAAAAGATTTTTGGTAATGAAAAAGCACATTTTGGCTGTAGATGATAGTAAGGCGATCAGATTTTTGTTGCAGACTGTTTTGGGAAGAGATTATCAAGTGATCACAGTGCCGGATGGTTATTCGGCCATGTATTACCTTTCAAATAGGCCACAGCCTGACCTGATCATAGCAGATCCCCAATTGCCGGATATGGAAAATTGGGAATTCGTGAAACAGCTTTCGACCAGCGGACTCCATGGGGATATCCCCGTAGTAGTACTTTCTGGATTGGATCAACGGGAGACAGAGAACAGATGCGCGGAATATGGGGTAGTGCGTTATTTTCTGAAACCTTTCAATCCCGTTGAACTAATGGAATCGATCAATGACCTTGTAACGTCCTTAGTCGATTAAAAAATGCCGAACCTAGACTCTTATACCGATTGCCTGAGCATGTGAACCAGTGTGTATCTGAACCACCGTATTTATGAAACCGTAAAGCAAGCTGTGCTATGGATTTATTATTTCAGCCCCAGACTGTAGGAAAAGGCAAAAGGATCAGTACTCCTTTTACCTTTCGAACTTATTCTATGCCCGTTACGGGCGAGTACCAGTATAGCGGATTATGCTATATTGGGAGGAACACTTCTTTTATTGCCAGGTTGATCCGTATCTACAACAAGGCCTATGCGGCCGATAAGCTGGAGCATGCCAGGAATGAATTGCTCCGCCGTGTAGATTCTTCATCGGATGAGATCCCCGAAATCATTATCTGCGAGGCCGGTTTTGGCCTGGATGCGATCCGGAAGTTCACCAATTTCCTTCGCCAGCACCCCGTTTTGAATTCCATTCCTTTTGTACTGGAGGGGAGCAGCCTCCAGGAGAAAGAGCTATCCTTATTTAGAAAGAGCATCCGGGTGGATGAGATCCTGTTCATGGATCAATGCGAGGACCGGGAACTAAAGCAGAAATTCCAGTTCCTGCGCAAGGTCAAGGCCAAGGCCGCGGTCGCTGCGGCCCGGCTGGCTGAAGAGAATTTGCGGTATCGCCGTGCGGGTGCTCCGCCCAGCAAAAGGGCTTTCGATATCCTGATCTCTTCCGTGGGGCTGCTTGTCCTGTCGCCGCTTTTTGCGTTGATCGCGGTAGCGGTTAAATTGGAATCCGGGGGACCTGTTTTTTATATCTCCAAACGGGCAGGCAGGGGTTACCGCATCTTTAATTTTTATAAGTTCCGGACGATGTACAGGGATGCCGATAAGAAGATCGCCGCCCTTAAACATTTGAATCAGTATACCTCGGTGACCGCCGGGCCTGTGTTCTTCAAGATCAACAACGATCCCCGGATCACCCGTGTGGGCCGCTTTCTGAGAAATACCTCACTCGACGAATTGCCCCAGCTTTTGAACGTTTTCCTGGGGGATATGTCCCTGGTAGGAAACCGGCCATTACCGCTGTATGAAGCCGCCACGCTGACTACGGATGATTATGCCGCCCGTTTTATGGCGCCGGCAGGGATCACGGGTCTCTGGCAGATCAAGAAAAGGGGAAATAAGGACATGTCGGCGGAAGAGCGGATCAATATCGATATCGATTATGCCGCCAATTGCAGCTTCGCCACCGATTTCTGGATAATAGCGAATACGCCTTCTGCGTTGTTGCAAAAGGAAAATGTATAGCGTATATTTACGACCGATTTCGCGCCAGATTGTCCTGTTTGATCGTATTTATCTCAAAATGAACCTAACATGTTGAAGGATAACCCTTTAATCTCTATTGTTGCGCTCACTTGGAACACTACTGAGGTAACCGTTGACTTCCTTCGCTCCATCAACGAGCAAAATACCTATAAAAATATTGAAGTTATCGTCGTAGATAACGGGTCCAGGGAAGATCCCACCGCTGCATTAACCGCTGTTTATCCGGCTATCAAGCTGATCCGCAATCCCAAGAATCTTGGCTTTACGGGCGGTAATAATGTTGGCATCAAGGCGGCAACGGGGGACTATCTTTTTATCGTGAACAACGACACGGAGTTTACGCCCGGATTACTGGAAGGGCTGCTGGAGATCTTCGACAAGTATCCGGATGCCGGTATCGTGAGCCCGAAATTTCATTATTTCTTCCATAAAGGAACGATCGAATATGCCGGCTACAATACGGTGAATATTTTCACCGGGAGGAATGGCATGATCGGCTGCCGCGAGCAGGATGAAGGGCAATACAACGATATCAAGGTAACGAACTATGCCCATGGCGGCGGGATGATGGTGCCCCGGAAGATCATTGACGAAGTGGGTGGCCTGCCCGAGGATTTCTTTATTTATTACGAAGAGTTCGACTGGTGCGATCAGATCAAGCGGAAGGGCTATAAGGTGTATTATCAGCCCAAGTCGCTGATTTATCACAAGGAGTCGATGTCGACGGGTAAAGCCAGTGCTTTCAAGACCTTTTACCATACAAAGAACCGCATTTACTATATGCGCAGGAATGCGCCGAAGGCGGGGTTGCTTGTCTTTTTTGCCTATTTTACTTTTATCACTGTTCCCAAGAACACGCTGACGTTTTTGCTGAAAGGCCAGAAAGCGCATTTGCGGAGTTTTTGGAAGGGCATTTTCTGGCATTTCAACCGTTCAATAACTTTTAATTAATTGCGATGTGTGGTATTGCGGGTTTTATTGATTTTCGGAAAAATTCGGGTCCGGATGTGCTGAGGCGCATGACGGATGCGATGACACACCGTGGGCCGGATGATGCCGGCTATGAGGTGTATGAGGCCTCATCCGAGCTCCATGAAGCTTCCGGAGCCTCCATTGGCTTTGGCCAGCGGAGGTTGTCCATTTTGGATCTTTCACCGCTGGGGCATCAGCCCATGCATTTCGGAGATCTTATCGTGGACTTCAACGGGGAGATCTACAATTTCAAGGAGATCCGCAAGGAACTGGAGGAGAAGGGCTATACATTTACGTCGTGGTCCGATACGGAGGTGATCCTCAAGGGGTATCACTGCTGGGGTATGGATGTCGTGCAAAAGTTCATCGGCATGTATGCGATCGCCTTGTACGACAAGAGCAGGGAGAAGGTGATGCTGATCCGGGACAGGGCGGGTGTAAAGCCGTTGTATTGTTTCCGGAAGGACGATATCCTGCTTTTCGGCAGTGAGCTCAAGGCCTTATATGAGCATCCCGCTTTCGAGAAAAAGATCGATGCGGGCAGCCTTGCTTTATTCCTCCAGTATAGCTATATCCCGGCGCCGCACTGCATTTTTCACGACACGTTCAAGGTCTTGCCCGGGCATTACCTGGTGGTGGATCTCAGGAACCGGCAGCAGGAGCTGATAAAATACTGGGATGTTTTCGATGCCTACAACAAGCCCAAGATCGCGCTCAGCGACCGGGAGGCGATCGACGAGACGGATAAGCTGTTGAAGAATGCGTATGAGTACCGGATGGTAGCCGATGTTCCCGTGGGGATCTTTCTGAGCGGTGGGTACGACAGCTCGAGTGTCGCTGCCTTGTTGCAAACGGGCCGTACGGAACGGTTGAAGACGTTTACCATTGGCTTCCATGAGGATTCCTTCAACGAGGCACCGGAAGCCAAAAAGATAGCTAACTATCTCGGGACCGATCATACGGAATGGTATTTGACCTCCAAAGAGGCGGGTGGGGTGCTGGACCTGCTGCCGGGCATTTATGACGAACCTTTTGCGGACAACAGTACGGTGCCGACGGTGCTGGTGAGCAAGCTGGCGCGCCAGCAGGTGAAGGTGGCGTTGAGCGCGGACGGAGGAGATGAGATCTTTGGGGGGTACAATAAATTCAATCAGGCCGAGAAGTATACCACCAAAATGCCGGCTGCGCTGCAAGGGTTACTAAGTGGGACGATGTCGCTGATCGACCCGAACCATATCCCCTGGTTCAACAAGCAATACAATTTCGCCACCCGGTATGAGAAGATGAAGCTGATCTGGAAGAGCCAGGATCCGGTGCAGGCGGTGAAATACATCAGTCAGTACATTACGGAAAGCGAAGTCGCTTCCTTCCTCGGCGAGGATTTCGAGCGCTATCATACTTTTTTTGACGACGGGGACAGGCTGGAAAAGAACGATGGGATCGTCAACCGGCTGCTGGCCATCGATTATAAGACCTTTTTGGTGGATAATAACCTGGTGAAAGTGGACAGGGCCACGATGTCCGTGAGCCTGGAAGGGCGGGAGCCGATGCTGGATCATCGGGTGGTGGAGTTCCTGGCCCAGCTTCCTTCTTCGTTCAAGATCCGCGATGGGGTCAACAAATGGCTGCTGAAACAGGTGGTGCATAAATACATACCCAGGGAGCTCATGGAGCGGCCCAAACGGCCTTTTATCGCGCCATTGCTGGTATGGTTCAAAGACGATCTTAAAGAGCAGTTGAAATACTACCTGAGCGAGCGGGCATTGGGGATCACCGGAATGTTCGATGCGGCACCGATAGTCGCCTTAAGGGATCGGTACCTGGCCGGGGAGAAGGTGAATTATCAGAAGTTGTGGCAGGTGTTGATCTTCCAGCTTTGGTACAATCGATGGATCGCAACATTATAATTATCTTCAAAAAATAACGCAAACATGAAAACAAACGTACTTGTGACAGGGGGAGCCGGATTTATCGGATCGCATGTAGTCAGACATTGTCTCGAAATGGGTTTCAATGTGGTGGCTATGGATGATCTGAGTGGTGGGTTCGAGGATCATATCCCTGAAGGCGCTCAATTTGTAAAAGGCAGTGTGACGGATCATGAGCTGATCACGGACCTTTTCAATGAGTACCGGTTCACGTATGTATATCATTTGGCGGCCTATGCCGCCGAGGGTTTATCGCATTTTATCCGGCGGTATAATTATGAGACCAACCTGATCGGCAGCATCAACCTGATCAACGAGTCGGTGAAGCATAAAGTAAAGTGTTTTGTCTTTACTTCCAGTATCGCGGTATATGGGAAGGGCCAGCTGCCGATGACGGAGGCGATGACGCCGATCCCCGAGGACCCATATGGGGTGAGCAAGTATGCCGTGGAGCTGGATCTGCGGGCCGCGCATGAGATGTTCGGACTCAACTACGTGGTCTTCCGTCCGCACAATGTTTATGGGGAAAATCAGAATATTGGAGATAAATACCGGAATGTGATCGGCATCTTTATGAACCAGATCATGCAGGGCAGGCAGCTGACGGTCTTTGGCGACGGCGAGCAGACCCGGGCGTTCAGCTATATCGACGATGTGGCCATTCCCATTGCGAAGTGTGTCAATATTCCCGCAGCCTATAACCAGGTCTTCAATGTAGGTGCGGACAAGCCGTATACGGTGAACGAGCTCGCGAAGGTGGTTTGCGCCGAATTCGGGGTGGAGCCGGATATCAAACATCTGAATGCCCGCAACGAGGTGATGCATGCTTATTCCGATCACAGCAAGGCCCGCCAGGTCTTTGGTGCGCCTACGGATATCTCGTTAAAAGAGGGCATTGCCCGGATGGCGAAATGGGCGAAAGCCGTTGGCGCGCGTCAGGGGCAGGAATTCAGCAATATCGAGATTACCGAAAAATTGCCTGATGGTTGGGCCATTGCGAAGGTATTAAAGTAACCCTGGGCATGGCAAGGAAGATCAGGGTATTGGAATGCATCAGGCAGGGAAAGATAGGTGGCGGGGAGTCGCATTTGTTGAGCCTCACGGCAAATCTGGACCTGAGCAGGTTCGAACCGGTAGTTCTTTCGTTTACGGATGGCCCCATGATGGAGCGGTTGAAGGAGATGGGGGTGGAGACCAGGCTGATCTTTACCGAGAAGCCTTTCGATATCCGCATCTGGGGGCAGGTGAAACAGTTGCTGAAGCGGGAAGCTCCCGATGTCATTCATGCTCATGGTACAAGGGCCTGTTCCAATGTATTGTGGGCGGCGAGGAAGTTGGGGATCCCCGTGATCTACACCGTTCATGGCTGGTCGTTTCACCGGGATCAGCATCCGCTGGTACGCGGGCTTAGGATCAGGGGCGAGAAATATCTCACGACGCGTTCGGGGGTGAATATCTCCGTATCTGCGAGCAATCAGCAGAGCGGCCGGGAGGTGATCCCCGGATTTCAAAGTGTGGTGATCAACAATGGCATCGACCAGCGAAAGTTCGATCCGGACCGGACCTACGCAGCTGTCAGGGCCGAGCTGGGCATTTCGCCGGATAGTATAGTGGTTCTTTTTATAGCGCGGTTTACGGCGCACAAACAGCCGCTGACGTTGATCCGGGCGTTTTCCGGGGCGTTGTCGCAGCTGCAAGGGACCGATGTGCATCTGCTGATGGTAGGCGATGGAGATGAAAAGGAAGCCGGGGTAGCGTTGGCCGGGGAGCTGGGATTGCAGGACAAGGTGAGTTTCCAGGCGTTCCGGCAGGATGTCCCCGACGTGCTGCATGCCGCTGATATTTTTGTGCTGCCGTCTTTGTGGGAGGGTTTGCCCATAGGATTGCTGGAAGCAATGGCTATGCGGAAGGCCGTGATCGGGACACGGGTGGATGGCACCCGGGAGGTGTTGCAGGACGGCGAAAACGGGCTGATGGTCGAGCCGGGAGATGTGGACGCGCTGGCCGCGGCGATCGTCCGGCTGGTGCAGGATAAAGCGTTGCGGGAGTCACTGCGGACAAAGGCTTATCAAACGGTCCGGCAGCGTTTCGATGCACGGGCGATGACGAGAGCAATTGAAGATATCTATTTAAAAGTTATAGAACCCTAAAAACTATCGTACATGGAATTCGAACGTTTCGCCGACGTCAAACGGCTAAAATTCATTATCGATGTGTTGGCGGCCAAGCTGCCTGCCGGCGCCGAAGTGTTGGACGTGGGTTGTGGGAACGGCGTCATCTCCCGTAGTCTGGGTGAAAAGGGATTGAACGTCAAAGGCATCGATGTAAGCGACAAGGCCATCGCCAGAGCGCGGGAGCTGAACCAATTCCCAAATGTACGTTTTGACGTCGTCAGCGCCGAGCAGCTGGTGGCGGACGGGCATCGTTATCATGCCGTGATCTGCAGCGAGGTGCTGGAGCATCTCAATGACCCCGGTAAATTGCTCAGCGTGTTGTATGAGCTGCTGGATACGAATGGTGTATTGATCGTGACGGTACCGAATGGGGTAGGGCCACGGGAACTTTTCGTTACCCGGCCCATCATCGCGATGCAGAAAAAGAACGGCTGGCAATGGGCAGCCGTACAGAAAACGAAACGTCTCTTTGGTTATAAGGGTACGACTGTTCAAAGCAGTGCCGATGACCTCACACATATACAGTTTTTTACTAAATCGTCGCTGGAAGATCTGGCGAGCCGCAACCGCTTTAACATCGTGCGTTTTGGAAAGACCAATTTCATCGAGGACGTGTTCCCCTTTAGTTTTTTCTCCAAGAAAATAAAGGTCCTGCAGCGGATGGATTGCGCATTCGCCGAAGTCCTCCCTTACCAGTGGAATGGCGGTTTTATGACGGTTTGGGAGAAGGCTTAACTTTTGCATATACAACTGTTTGTTTAACATTTGTTATTTGGAGGTTAAGAAAAAAAGACCTCCCGGCCGGCGCTTGTATGAATTGAATTTTGGAATTATATTGCAGTTCCTTCCTACGATCAACCCTTCCGTTTTCTCCTACGATTAACCCTCTTATTTATTCTTTCCTGAAAGAGATCACTCACCTTATTTACCAGAAATGAAAAATTCTACACGGATTTTCTTTTGGCTGTTGATCGCCATGACCTTCCTTTTTGCCCGAAACACCGTACAGGCGCAAAGCATCTTGAATCCCAGTGACACGGTGGTCACCTTTAATCCGGCCGATACTCCCGCGATCCCCGCT
>DASYZH010000333.1:0-2147 GCA_035946435.1 Puia sp.
ACGCACCTGCGTTTCCCAAGACATCAATAAAAAGGCCCCACTTTTTTTTGGCGGGGCCTTTTTGTTAAAAGCACGGCGTAACGGGCTGGTTTTGTCTTACTTGATACAATAAATCCAAAATTTAAGCATTTTAAGAAAAACCCACCGTTGTTGATCAAGCCGCTGCTTATACTTGTACTGTTTGTTGGGGTAGCGTGCCTGGCCTCGCAGGCGCAGCAGCAGGTGGATACAAGCAAACGGGACACCCTCATACGGCAAAAGCCCGCGGACAGCATGGTGCATTTGACGCCGGCGGATAGTGCGCGACGGGGGGCGGCCGATACTATGCACCGGTCGCCGGTGGATAGCCTGATCCACGCGGCGGATTCCTTACACCGGGAGGCAGACAGCCTGCGGCATCTCGGCGATTCACTCAAGAAAATGGGGGATGATACGGCCGGCGGGGTAAGGCCGAATATCATGGAGATAATTGCGGGGAACACGGCCTTGCAGCTGGCGGATAGCCTGACCGTCCAAAGCGGGTTTTTGCGCGCGCGCGGCGACTCCCTGCACCGGGCGGACTCCCTGCGGGCAGTAAAGGCGGACACGCTGCTGAGCGCATCGACCATGCTGCGGCAGCTCGATTCGCTGAATGCCAGTCCTACGGGATCGGTCGACAGCGTCAAGCTGCGGCTCGATGCCATGCTCAATTCCGCCGCCAATCAGCAGACGGCCGTACCGGGGATGCCCGGTAACCTGCAGCGGCAGTCGATGAGCCCGGGCTATTCCCCAACCATGGGTGCCGGTGCCGGGGGAGGCGGGGCCGCTCCCATCGTACAGAATCGCGGCGGACCGCCGCCGGCGCGACGATCGGCCGGCCCGAAGCTACCCGCCTTATCCAATCTGCATGAGAAATATATTCCCGTGAAACGGGGCCGCATCCCTTTCGACTCGCTCAGCGTGCTCCCCAGTGGCTTTCTGGTCAAAGATGTCCCCGACAGCGCCTATGTGCTGGACTGGGTCAACGGGAGCCTGGAATGGAAATATCCTCCGCCCGGCAGGGATAGCGTGCTGATCACCTACCGGGATTTTCCGTATAAGCTCAATGCCGTCGCCAAACGGTTCAACTATGACAGCGTCATCGGCAATTTCTTGGTGAGGCCCTACGACAAGGACAAGGATGGCAACGCTACCACGGATGACTTCTTCAATTTCGGCAACATCACCTACAACGGTAGCTTTGGGCGGAGCATCACCTTTGGCAATAGCCAGGATGCGGTGGTGACCTCGAATCTAAACCTTCAGATCAGCGGCTATCTGGCCGACAGCATCGAGATCTCGGCCGCCATCACCGACAACAACATCCCTATCCAGCCGGATGGTACAACGGCCGATCTCAATCAGTTCGACAAAGTGTTTTTGCAGTTCCGAAAGAAGAATTGGGCGTTGACCATGGGAGACATCGATCTCAGGCAAAATGAGCTGTATTTCCTGAACTTCAACAAGCGCCTGCAGGGCGCCAGCTTCGAGACCACGGAACAGATCGCGCCGCATACCACGAACAGGACGCTCGTGAGCGCGGCCATCGCCAAAGGGAAATTCGCCCGCAATATCTTCCAGGGACAGGAGGGTAACCAGGGCCCCTACCTGCTACAGGGGAATAACAACGAACTCTACTTCATCGTGCTCGCCGGCTCTGAGAAGGTCTATATCGACGGACAGCTCATGCAGCGGGGTGAAGACGCGGACTATACCATCAACTACAATTCCGCCGAGATAACGTTTACCCCCAACCGCCTGATCAGCCAGGACGCCCGTATTCAAGTAGAATTCGAGTATGCGGACCGCAACTATCTCAACGTGAATCTTTATTTGTTCGACGAAGTAAACGTCAACAACAAGCTAAAAGTACGGTTGGGAATGTTCAGCAACAGTGATGCCCGCAATAGTCCGATCAATCAGACCCTGACGCCGGACGAGACCAAATTCCTGAGTGGTCTGGGCGACAGCATCCAGCATGCCTATTACCCCGTGGCCAATGTCGATACGTTTTCCACCGGCACGGTGCTTTACAAAAAGATCGACACCTCGTATAAGAATGCCGCCGGTGTGGTGGTGCAGGATTCGGTATATGTTTTTTCGACGGATGCCACGCAGACGCTTTACAG
>DASYZH010000334.1:0-13175 GCA_035946435.1 Puia sp.
GGCGATAACATCGATAAAGGTGAATTAACCGGCTACGTCTATGTGGCCAATACCGGCAGGGCGGACAGCACCATCATCGCTATGCTGCACGTCACCGACAGTGATTCGGCCGTTATTAAGAATAAGCCCCGTTACATCGCCAGAACGGATACCACCGGCAGGTTCCACTTCCAGTTCGTCAAACCGGGCAAATACTGGCTTTATGCTATCAAGGATGAGGGTGGCAGTCACAAATACCTGTCAAAATCCCAGCTTTTTGCCTTCGCGGACAGTCCTGTAGTCATCAGCGCCGGCTCACCCACCCCGATCCTCTATGCCTATGCCGAGACGGCGGAGACCAAACCTTCGTCCGGCAGCAGCAATGCTCCGGCGAAAAAGTCCGGTAGAAAGGGGGACACCCGTCTCCAGGTGTCCAACAATGCCCAGGGCGGAGTATTCGATGTGCTGGACACCTTCAGGCTGACCTTTTCTTCCGGTTTGAAGGTCTTCGACTCGACACAGCTTAGATTCACCGACGAGAATTTCAAAGACCTTCCGATCAATCAATACCGGTATGTGCGGGATACGACAAACAGGATCTTTACGCTGCTGTACAACTGGCCTACAGATACCAAATACCACCTGATCCTGCCCCGGACCTTCGGCCAGGATTCCCTGGGCAGAAAGCTGATCAAGGACGACACCATGAGCTTCAAAACCAAAAAGGATATCGACTATGGGGAAGTACAGGTCCGGGTGATGAACCTCGACCTCAGCAGGCATCCGGTGCTGCTTTTCGTCCAGAGCGACAAGATCAAATATGCCATCCCATTCCGTAACCGGCGGGTCGTCCGGCGGATCCTCTTCCCTCCCGGCGAATACGAGCTTCGCATCCTTTTTGATACCAACGAAAACGGTGTCTGGGACCCGGGTAAGTTCTTCGGCACCCCCAAAAAACAGCCGGAGAGAGTCATCACTATCCGGAGAAAAATGAATGTCAAGGCGAACTGGGACAATGACTGGGATACCAACCTCTAAATGGGGGAACCCCATTCCCGAAGGACGAAACCACGTACCTTTGCCAAATGCAATTTTCTTCGTCTTTACTGGAGCAGGCCGTCAATGAATTCGCCCGGCTGCCGGGCATCGGCAAAAAAACCGCCTTACGGCTGGTGCTGCACCTGCTGAAGCTCGACAACAGCAACGTACAGGGGTTTGGCGAGACGCTGATACGAATGCGCAACGAGATCAAATTCTGCGGGCGCTGTCATAATGTAGCGGATGCGGATATATGCTCCATTTGCGCCAACTCGATGCGGAAACAAGAGCTGATCTGTGTAGTGGAGACCATTAGGGAAGTGATCGCCATCGAAAGCACGCAGCAATATAATGGGACCTATCACGTGCTGGGAGGGGTGATCTCCCCCCTGGACGGCATCGGGCCGGACCAGCTGAACATCGAGACCCTGGTAAATCGGGTCCGCAGGGAACAGACCCAGGAACTGATCTTCGCCCTCAACCCTACCATACAGGGAGATACAACGATCTATTACATTCAAAAAAAGCTGCAGGACACGCCCGTCCGCGTCACGACGATCGCCAGAGGGATTGCCTTTGGCGGTGAACTCGAATACGCCGACGAGATGACTTTGGCACGGTCGATCACGAACCGGATGCCGGTGGAAAGCTATCGGTCAGGTGGCTGACCTCGCTATTGTCGCCGTGCTGACCTTGTCCTTATGCATTTTTTATGTACTTTTGTGGCTGCACAGGCGGATTTGTTTATTGTTCAGCCTGGCAGGACCGGTGGACGGTGCTACAAAAATTGAACTAATAAACGTTTGAAATACCCCCACATCTTCGGCTATTTCCCTCGTTATTAGCAAGTTAGAGCTCCTCCAATCGGCCTCTGGCCGCCTCGGGCGGCCCGTCCGAAGGATACCCGAGCGCAGCGAAGGGTACGAACGAGACGGACCGTGGCGAAGCAGGTCCGATGAAGTTCATTAGACGTTTTTCAGCGATGCGCCAAATTTTCGGGCAACGCATCGCTGGAAATTCAAAAAGAGGAGAATACACGCATGAAAACGATCTATGACGCACTCAAAGAACGCATCCTGGTGATCGACGGAGCCATGGGAACCATGATCCAGCGGCATAAGTTGGAAGAAAAAGACTACCGCGGTGAACGTTTCAAAGACTGGCCGTCGGACCTTAAAGGCAATAACGACCTGCTGTGCCTGACCCAGCCCGCCATCATCGAAGGTATCCACCGGCAATATCTGGATGCCGGCGCCGATATCATCGAGACCAATACCTTCAACGCCCAGCGGATCAGCATGGCCGACTACCACATGGAAGACATCGCTTTCGAGATGAACCTGGCAGCCGCAGCGATCGCTAAAAAAGCCGCGGCTGACTACACCGCTCGTAATCCCGATAAACCCCGTTTCGTTGCAGGAGCTATCGGTCCCATGAGCAAGACCCTCTCGCTTTCCCCGGATGTCAACAACCCGGGCTTCCGGACGGTGACCTTCGACGAAGTGATGTCGGCCTATTATGAGCAGGTAAAAGGACTCGTGGAGGGTGGTGTCGATCTGCTGCTGATAGAAACGATCTTCGATACGCTCAACGCCAAAGCGGCCATCTTCGCCATTAAGAAGTATTTCCGCGACGTTAAAAAGCCTGAACTTCCGGTTTCCATCAGCGGCACCATCACGGATGCCAGCGGACGGACACTAAGCGGCCAGACCCTCGAAGCGTTCTACGTATCTGTAATGCACGCCCGCCCGCTGAGCATCGGGCTCAATTGCGCCCTGGGAGCGCAGGAGATGCGGGCGCATATAGAAGAGTTGAGTACGATCGCCGCCTGTTATACTTCGGCCTACCCCAACGCCGGCTTGCCGAATGCCATGGGCGAATATGACGAACAACCCGAACAAACAGCGCATTTCCTCGAGGAATGGGCCGAGAACGGATGGGTGAATATCGTCGGCGGCTGTTGCGGCACTACCCCCGACCATATCCGGCATATCGCCGAACAGGTAGCGTCCATCAAACCAAGGCTGCTCCCTGTAATTGAAAACTAGTGGCTTATGTCTGTCCTTCGGACGAGCCGCGTCCCGCGTCTAATTAGAAATAGCATAAAATATTAAGATGGCAGTTGCTTCGATAAAACCCTTTCTTCGTCTTTCCGGTCTCGAACCGCTGGTATTGCGTCCGCTAACAAATTTTGTCAACATTGGTGAACGCACAAATGTTACCGGCTCGAAAAAATTCGCCCGGCTGATCCGCGACAACAAATATGAAGAGGCCCTGAGCGTCGCCCGCCAACAGGTAGAGAACGGCGCCCAGATCCTCGACGTCAACATGGACGACGCGTTGCTCGACGGCGAAAAAGCCATGCAGACCTTTCTCAATCTCCTGCAGGCCGAACCCGATATCGCCAAGATCCCCATCATGATCGACTCGTCCAAGTTCTCGATAATCGAAGCCGGGCTGAAATGCGTACAGGGTAAATGTATCGTCAACTCCATCTCGCTGAAAGAAGGAGAAGAGAAATTCATCGAGCAGGCGATAGTCTGCCAAAGCTATGGCGCCGCCGTGATCGTAATGGCATTCGATGAGAACGGGCAGGCCGATACCCTCCGTAAAAAAGTAGACATCAGCGAACGGGCCTATAAGATACTCACGGAACGCCTCGGCTTTTCGCCGGAAGACATCATTTTCGACCCGAACATCTTCGCCATCGCAACGGGTATCGAAGAACATAACAACTACGCCGTCGATTTTATCGAAGCGATCAAAGAGATCAAACAAAAGATGCCTTTGACGCGCATCAGCGGCGGGGTCAGCAATATGTCATTCTCCTTCCGTGGCAACGAGACCGTACGCGAGGCCATGCACAGCGTATTCCTCTACTACGCGATCAAGGCGGGTATGGACATGGGCATCGTCAATGCGGGCCAGCTCGTGGTCTACGACGAGATCGAACCGAAGTTGAAGCAGCTCTGCGAAGACGTCATCCTGAACCGCAACCCCGAAGCCACCGACAAGCTCCTGGCCTTCGCCGAGACGGTAAAGGCAAAGGGCAAGGAAGAGGTCAAGGACGAAGCCTGGCGGCGCGGTACCGTGGAAGAACGGTTGAAACATGCCCTCGTCAACGGCATCACCGACTACATCGATGGCGATACCGAAGAGGCCCGCTTGAAGTATCCCAAACCGCTCGACGTGATCGAAGGACCGCTGATGGCCGGCATGGACGTTGTCGGCGATCTTTTTGGCAGCGGCAAGATGTTCCTGCCCCAGGTGGTAAAAAGCGCCCGGGTGATGAAGAAATCGGTAGCTATTCTTACGCCATATATCGAGCTGGAAAAAGAAGAACGCCGGAAGGCAGCGGGCGCGGGTGGCATAGAGGAGGCCGGTGCCGCAAAAATATTGCTTGCCACCGTCAAGGGCGACGTACACGATATCGGCAAGAACATCGTCGGCGTCGTATTGGGATGTAATGGCTATGACATCATCGATCTTGGGGTCATGGTGCCCGCCGACAAGATCCTGGAGACGGCCAAAAAAGAGAAAGTAGCTGCCATCGGTCTCAGCGGGCTGATCACGCCATCGTTGGACGAGATGGTACACGTTGCAAGGGAAATGAAGAGGCAGAATTTTGAGCTACCGCTGCTGATCGGCGGGGCCACCACCTCGCGTATGCATACTGCCGTCAAGATCGCGCCGGAATTCGATAAAGGCGTAGTGCACGTGCTGGATGCCTCCAGGAGCGTCACCGTAGTCGGTAACCTGCTGAACGCGGAACAAAAACCCGATTTCCTGCAATCGATAAAGACCGAATACAAAAAGCTGAAAGACGATTTCAACAGCAAAAAGACGGTAAAACAATACCTGACCTACGCCCAGGCACAGGAAAACAAAGTGCCTGTCGATTGGGCGAAATTCCAACCGGTAGCGCCCACCTTCACAGGCACCAAGACCTTCGATGGCTACGACCTCGCGGCGATCACCGAATTCCTCGACTGGGGTCCGTTCTTCATCGCCTGGGAACTGCATGGCAAATATCCGCAGATCCTCACTGATCCGGTTGTAGGTGCGGAGGCGACAAAACTGCTGGGCGATGCGAAAGCGCTGCTCGATACCATTATAAAAGAAAAATGGTTGAAGCCCCGCGCGGTGATCGGCTTCTGGCCCGCCAACTCCAATGGGAAAGACACCATAACCGCTCACACCGGCGCGGGAGACGTCAACCTGGAGCACCTTCGTCAGCAGATCAAGAAGGCGCCGGGCCAGCCCAATATCTCCCTTGCCGACTTTGTCGCACCCGCGACAACCGGTAAAACGGATCATATCGGCGGCTTCGTCGTTAGCATCGAAGGCATCGAGCCGCATCTCAAACGCTTCCAGGAAGCCTTCGACGATTACAACAAGATCATGCTGCAGGCACTGGCCGACCGGCTCGCGGAGGCCTTCACCGAGTTACTTCACTCCAGGGTCCGAAAGGAATTCTGGGGCTATGCGAAAGAAGAGCACCTGACGGGTGAACAACTGATAAAGGAAGAATACCTGGGCATCCGCCCGGCGCCCGGCTACCCTGCCTGCCCCGATCACACGGAGAAGCGAAAACTCTTTGCCATGCTGGATGCCACGAAGGAAACGGGCACCATCCTCACGGAGTCGCTGGCGATGTTCCCCGCAAGCTCGGTGAGCGGCTGGTATCTGGCGAACCCGGAAAGTAAGTACTTCGGTATAGGCAAAATAGAAAAAGACCAGGTGATCGATTACGCTGCGCGCAAAGGAATGCCGGTAGCTGATGTCGAAAGATGGCTCCGGCCGGTGCTTGAATACGATGCTTAGCGTGACGAGCCCACGGCTATTTCCTGCCCATCGCCTTCATCATGCGTTGGCTTTCACGGGCATTGCCCAAACCCAGGATGAGCAACAGGATCACTACGAGCTTCAGGATCCAACCCTGAAAGATCGATTCGGGGCTTGCTAAAAAGTTCAACAGCTGAAGTCCGCAAAACACGATGAGCGCCGTGAGGATCGCTGAATAGGGCTTACGCCTGGTCCAAAAGGCCAGTCCGATAAAGACACCGGCAAACGCTACCACTACAACGGCACCGATGATCTTGGGGGTTTCATCAAAAGGCACCAGGGTAAATAGACTCAGGAGGGTAATCCCTGCTACGACAAATAACATGATGCGCGCATTGCGGATATGCTTGTCGTAGCCCTCCATCGAGAATTCTTCTTCGGGGAAAATTGTTTCCTCGGCGGGCTGTTGGGGGTTCTGTTCCATTGCAATAGAGTTATTAAGATGACATAAGATAACAAAATTTAATTAATTTTGCCGGTCGGATTCCAATAATATTAAGAGCATTAGGCAGTTATGAAAAAGTTTGGCTTAGGGTATCGTACCTCTTTCGTCTTTATGACCGTTGTCCTCCCGTTTTTGAGCTTCGCTCAACAGCAGCAGCAACCTACCAAGAAAAAGAAGAAATTCATAAAAGAAGTATACGCCTCGTGGGGTTATAATGGCGAGTTCTATACGCACAGCACCATCCATGTCTCACAGTCCGCGTTAGGTAATAATTATGATTTCGTACACGTCAAGGCCCATGATCATCCCGGCTGGAATGCCGGCATATTCTCGGAGGCCCTTTCCATTCCACAGTATAATTACCGGCTGGGCTTTTTGCTCGACGAGGACAAAGGGTTGGGATTCGAGATCAATTTCGATCATACGAAATACATCTTTGCCAATCAGGATGCGCATATCAAGGGCGAACTGAATCATCACCAGGTTGATACGGTGGTCACTTTTGACCAGGCCCATGGGTTTTATTATTATCTGAATAACGGAGCCAACTTCCTCCTTTTCAATATCACCAAGAAATGGCATCTGGCGAAAAGCAAAAATGAAAATTTCAAGCTGGATCTGCTGGGTAAATTCGGGGTGGGCCCCCTGATCCCGCACACGCAGAATATGCTTTTCGGCGAAAAGAACGACCAGGGCTTTCAGATCGGCGGTTGGAACACGGGCGCAGAAGCCTCTTTACGGGCCACCTTTTGGCGCTATCTCTATCTCGAGGCCTCCAATAAAATAGACTATGCCCGCTATCATAACCTGAATGTTTACATGGGGGCGGCGCACCAGGCGTTCGGCACGGAAGAGATGATCCTGAGCCTTGGTCTTGTAATCCCTACTTCTTCGAAGAAATAGGGTTCCGCTCGAATAACCACCATTTGCGGCGACGTGGTTTTTCTTTGTAATTCTTTTTGATGAAGGTTTCGATATGCCCGATAGCTTCGGCATGGCTGTCCGTGAGCAGCACCAGCGAAAGGTCTTCCTTCGAGATCGTTCCCTGCTGCGCCATGTATTCCATGTATTCGAATAGCTCGCGGTAAAATTCTTTGCCAAAAAGCACTATCGGGAACTGGACCAGCGTCTTCGTTTGTACAAGCGTGAGGGTCTCGAAGAACTCATCCATGGTCCCAAAACCACCCGGCATGATAACGAAGGCATAGGAATATTTGACCAGCATCACCTTGCGTACGAAGAAATGTTCGAACGTAATGGACGTCTGAACATAAGGGTTGGGTTTCTGCTCGAAAGGAAGCTTGATATTCAATCCCACCGACAAGCCACCGGCTTCAAAAGCGCCGCGGTTGGCGGCTTCCATCGTTCCGGGTCCACCGCCCGTCATCGTGGTGAACCCAATTCCGGCGATCTGCCGGCCCATCTCCCGCGCCGATTGATAATGCGGATGATCTTCCTTAAATCTTGCGGAGCCGAAAACGGTTATACAAGGTCCTACAAAATGAAGCGTCCGGAATCCCCGGATGAACTCCCGGAAGATCCTCCAGGCGAAGTTTAATTCATAACTGCGGCTCTTGGGGCCATCGAGAAAGACAACATCCTTTGCGGGTATGATTCGGTCGAGCTGTTCCATGCTTTCGTGTTTTTGGGCCGCGGCCGAAGGGTGCGTGGGCCGGTTGGCGTATATTGCGCCACTAATATAAGGCATATGTCCACATTACGCATCGTCAGCTACAATGTTAATGGAATACGGAGCGCGATGACCAAAGGATTCATCGACTGGCTGAAGACCGACCCCGCCGATATCATCTGCGTACAGGAGACAAAGGCACATAAAGATAATGTCGCACATACCCTGTTCACCGACCTGGGATTCCATGATTACTGGTTCTCCGCCCGGAAAAAAGGCTATAGCGGTGTTGCGGTGTTCACCAAAATAAAGCCCGACCACGTCCATTATGGCACCGGCCACGAGGTAAGCGACGAAGAGGGCCGGGTGATCCAGCTGGAATTCGGCGACCTCCGGCTGATCAATGCCTACTTCCCCAGCGGCACGTCCCGCGAGGAACGGCAGACCTACAAATATCAATGGCTGGATGAATTTTATAGCTATCTGCAGGAACTCAGGAAGACCCATCCCCGCCTGGTCCTCTGCGGTGACTATAACATCGCTCATAACGAGATAGATATTCATGACCCGAAAGGAAATAAGGACAACTCGGGTTTCCTGCGCGAAGAACGCGACTGGATGGATAAGTTCATGAGCAATGGCTGGACCGATAGTTTTCGTCACCTCAACCCCGACCCACATCACTATACGTGGTGGAGCCAGCGCTTTCCGTCCGTTAGGCTGCAAAACAAAGGGTGGCGCATCGACTATATCAGCGTCACCGATCCCCTGAAAGGAAATTTATTAAAAGCCGCCATCTATCCCGATGTCAAACAAAGCGACCACTGTCCGATCTTCGTGGAGCTGACCCGCTAGCCTGCTGCGCGCAGTTGCCGGCCCGCCCGGATGTCGCCGCCGCGACCGCGACCGCATTTGAAATACCGATTTTGCCGATTATCTTTATTGGTCAACTGTGACCATATGGAAGTCTTCGTCATAATATCGCTGTTTATCATCCTTGTGATCCTTGTGATAATCCTTGCCGACGTGCGTAACAGCATCATGGCGCGATTCGACCGGCTCGAGCAGGAGATCCGGCACTTACGGGATCTTCCACCCGCGCCGCAGCCGCCGCGGCCCGTTCAGCAGCCGGACCCTATCCAGCAGCCGCCACCGGTTCACCGGCCAGCGGAGGCGCAGCAACCGGAGCCGACGCGTCAGCCGACGCCGGCACATCAGCAGGCACCCCAATCACAGCCGGCGCCGCGACCGGTTCACCGGCCAGCGGAGGCGCAGCCACAACCTCAGCCGCAGTTTCAACCGCATTTCCAGCGCATGCCCGAACCCGGCTTTTTCGAGCGACACCCTGACCTGGAAAAATTTATCGGCGAGAACCTCATGAGCAAGATCGGCATCGCCATCCTCGTACTGGCCATCGGCTTCTTCGTCAAATATGCTATCGATAACAATTGGATCGGTCCCGCAGGAAGGGTCGGAGTCGGTATCTTCTGCGGCGGCATCCTCATCGGCATCGCCCACTGGCTGCGCAAACAATATAAGGCTTTCAGCTCCGTACTGGTGGGCGGTGGTCTTGCCGTGCTATACTGCACCATCGCCCTCGCCTATCATCAATATCAGCTCCTGGGACAAACCGCGGCATTCATCGTCATGCTGGTCATAACGGCATTTTCCGTGCTGCTATCCCTGCTGTATGACCGCGAGGAACTGGCCGTCATTGCACTCGTAGGCGGTTTCATCACGCCGTTCCTGGTAAGCAACGGCAAAGGCAATTACGAGGTCCTGTTCACCTACCTGCTGATCCTCAACGGCGGTTTGCTCGTGATTGCCTATAACAAAGCCTGGCGCCTGCTCAACATCCTCGCCTTCGGCTTCACGGCGCTGCTTTATGCCACCTGGCTGATCAGTCTGCCCTACGACGCACCCGCCGCTACGTATCGCGGCGGCTGGATCTTCGCGACCATCTTCTATCTCCTGTTCTTCGTTATCAATATCGCCTACACCATCCGCGCCCGTAAACCGCTTGTCGCCTCGGACTTCCTCCTATTGCTCCTGAATACGTGTCTGTATTTTGCCGCAGGCCTCTACCTGATCGAACAGCTGGGGCTCGACCGTTACAAAGGATTGTTTTCTGCCGGCATGGGCATCTTCAACCTGGGTGCCACCTGGTTCCTGTTCCGCAGAAGCAAGGTTGACAAGAACATCCTCTACCTGCTGGTAGGCATCACCTTGTCCTTCGTCTCGCTCACCGCTCCGCTACAATTACATGGACATTATATCACGCTTTTCTGGGCTTCCGAAGCCGTGCTGCTCTACTGGCTTTTTCTCAAATCGAACATCAGGCTTATCCGGTTGTCCTCGCTGATCGTCTGGATAGCGATGCTGGTCAGCTTGTGTATCGACTGGTTCGACATCTACGCCCCGGGAGCGATATACCGGATGGAGCATCCGCAACTGCGCGTGGAGCTGTTACCCATAGTCTTCAACAAGGCATGTATTACAGGTGTCTTTGCAGCCCTATGCTCCGGCGTGCTGTTCTTCCTGCAACGCACGAACGCCCGCGCAAAAGCCTCGCTGGCCGCGGCCGTGATCGTACTTTTTGTTTCCGGCGCGCTCGAGATCAATTACCAGATCACCTATCGCTTCCCCACCCTCGATCTCACCCTGCTTTATCTCACGGGCTACACCTATCTGTATGTCTGGGTGGTTAATTGGCTCAGCGGCCGTGCTTCCTTGTTGCAGCCCTACCGGCTGATAGCCGCGGCATTGCTCACGGCCGGCGTCCTGCTGTACCTGGTCTCGTTGCCGGAGATCTTCGAGCTTCAGAAAACCATGCTCGGGACAGGGCACTACCTCGGGCATTTCCCGGCCCATTGGATCGGCGTCCTTCTCGTTCTCCTGATACTGGGGCGATTACTCGCTGCTGAACGCACCGGCAGAATAAAGATAGCACCGGCCGCCTTCACCTGGCTGATCGGCATCATCACCGTAACCCTGCTGAGCGCCGAAGGCCAGCTGCTCGTGAATACACTCTGGTATTCGCATGCCAATGACCTGGAGGAGCTGTCGCGGGTCTATAACAAAACGGGCCTGCCGATCCTCTGGGGTTTATGCTCTTTCGCCTTCATGTGGCTGGGCATGCGTCATAAGTTCAAGCCCCTGCGCATCGTCTCCCTCGCGTTATTCTCCGTGACGCTTGTGAAATTATTTTTATTCGATATCCGAAACATCCCCATTGCGGGGAAGATCGCGGCCTTCTTCTGCCTGGGCGTGTTGCTATTGGTTGTATCTTTCATGTATCAACGACTGAAAAAGATCATCATCGAAGATGAGGAAAAGAGACCGGTATAGATTTTTGCTATTCGTCGGCATCGCTATCGCCCTGCCGCACTCGCGGGTGGCGGCGCAGGGGACGTTTACGTATTCGGCAAACGTAGATACCGTGAAGAGGGATGGTTTCTATGAGATCGTGCTGACGCCGGAGCTGGTAGCGAAGTGCAGAGCCGATATGGGCGATCTCCGTATTTGGGGTCCCGACAAACGGTTTGTCTCCTATGCAACAAAAGACTCCCAGGAGGCCCGGATGCCTACCGCCGCGATGGCGATAACAGAGGCCCAAATGGTGCAAAAAGACAGCAGCGACCGGCACTCTTACCTCACCGTGACATTCCCCGAGGCTTACTCTATCGATTGGGTCGGCTTTGCTATCCGTAACCCGGCATTTTTCAAAAGAAGCCTGCAGATCCTGGCAGAGGGAACGCATCCGGGTGAGTGGGCTGCCATTTCCGACGCCAACCTCGATCCTGAAAGGCAGCTATTCAGGATCCCGACGGTAAAGACCCGCCGGCTGCGCATCGTAGTCGCCAATGCCGACAATGCTCCGCTCGAGGTCAGCAACATTACCTGCTATCAAACGAGCCGTTATCTCGTGGCCTGGCTGCGAGCAGGTAAGGCTTACCGGTTGTATGCGGGCAACGCGCAGGCCACCGTCCCTGACTACGACCTCAAATATTTCACCGACAGCCTTAAAGCGACACCGCAGATACTCTCTGTGCATTCTCTGCAACGCATCGACGTCCGGGATCAGCCCGTGGTGCAAACACCGGCAGCGCCTGCCGGGGAGGTAACCGCCGCCGGTAAAGACCATTCCGGAATCCTGCTTTGGTCGTGCCTGTCGGTCGTCCTGCTCTTTTTAATCTATTTTAGTGTCCGGATGGTAAAGGCCATCGCTAAAAAGGACGCACATGATCGTATATAACGTGACTACCAAGGTTCGATGGGATATCCTGGAGGCCTGGCTGAACTGGCACCTGGAAGAACAGATCCCCGCCATCCTGTCCACACATTGTTTCGATAACCATCAGCTGTTCCGCTTGCTGGATCAGGATGAAGAAGAGGGGCCGACCTTCGTTACCCAATTCCAAACTTCTTCCGCCGAACGCTATCGGCAATATATGATAGAATATGCTCCTGTGATACAACGATCAGGTTGGGAGAAATGGGGCGATGGGTTTATTGCTTTCTGCACAGTGATGGAATCCATATAATTTGTGCACTATTTGTGGATAAAAGCCTTTGCTGGCAAGGATTCCAGCCGACGATCCCTGAAATTCGCCACCACAGCGGCTTTCAGCGTCATGCCGTATTTCCCGTATCGTATATTTACCAACTGCTGTTCCCGCTAATCCTTGTCAGGCGCGGTTTAGCGCGGCTTCATGCTCTTGCGTCAACGGGTAAAAAAATTTTGTTGCATGCAAAAAGCGGGTATATTTGTTGCTGCTAATAAACAAAATATCACACTATGAACAAAGCTGAATTAATTGCAAAGATTGCCGATGACGCTGGCATTACAAAAACTCAGGCCAATGCTTCCCTGGATTCTTTCGTCGAAGCAGTTACCAAAACGTTGAAAGGTAACGGCAAGGTCACCCTGGTAGGTTTCGGTACCTTCTCTGTATCTAAAAGAGCTGCCCGTAACGGTCGCAATCCTCAAACGGGCGCCGTGATCAAGATCAAGGCGAAGAAAGTAGCTAAGTTCAAAGCCGGCAAAGAATTGTCCGCGAAATTATAAATTGTCCTTCGGACAGCCGCTTCCGGCGGCTTTGGTATAAATTGTCCGAAATAACAACCAAAGCTCCGCTACTTCAAGTACCGGAGCTTTTGTAACTTTAGAGCGCGAAGTACAAAGATCCATCCAATTATTTAACGAATTTAATACCACCAAATTAAATAAATCAATAT
>DASYZH010000335.1:0-58476 GCA_035946435.1 Puia sp.
CTCATTTTCTATTTCATTGATCATCAAATATATAGACATTGGCATGTATTTCGGACACCTTATTGCAGAGCCGGAATTTGAAGAGAACCCCTTAACCCCATTGACCCCTTGATCCCTTGGCTCTTGACCCTTATTACAGTCGACCCCTGAACCCGACGTAGACGGCCTATTACCCCGTTGATAATTCTCATTCAAGTTCCGGTTTTTTAAAAAGACGGGACTGTGCCGAAAGACACAGTCCCTTTCTTATTATGAGTTTTTACACCTATTTTTGCCGACCTCCGGGCCATCCGCAATAAATAAACGATTGCCGTGATGAAAATTCGGCTCGGTCTTAATTACTTATGGACAAATTGCTTTATCTCGTTCCAGTTTTGGGAGCCGTTGGTCTCTTGTACACCTTTATCAAATTTTCCTGGGTATCCAAGCAGGATGCCGGTAATCCCCGGATGCAGGAGATAGCCAAACACATTTCCGAAGGCGCAATGGCTTTTTTGAAGGCGGAGTGGAAGATCCTTTCTTATTTCGTCATCATTGCCGCGATCCTGCTGGCGATCATGGGTAGCACCAATCCTCACTCGCACTGGTCGATTGCGATCTCCTTTATATTAGGTGCCGTTCTGAGCGCCACCGCCGGATACATCGGGATGCGTAGCGCTACCAAGGCGAATGTGCGTACCGCACATGCCGCGCGTACCAGTCTCAGCCAGGCGCTCAAGGTATCGTTTACCGGTGGGTCGGTAATGGGTCTCGGTGTCGCCGGTCTGGCAGTAATGGGCCTCGGCGGGCTGTTCATTTTACTCAAAGCCATCTTCGCTTCGGGAGCCCCCGTGAATTCGGAGGAGATGAAATTGACCATCGAGGTCCTCACCGGCTTTTCGCTGGGGGCCGAGTCGATCGCGCTCTTCGCTCGCGTAGGCGGTGGCATCTACACCAAGGCCGCCGACGTAGGCGCCGACCTCGTGGGTAAGGTGGAAGCCGGCATCCCCGAGGATGATCCGCGTAACCCTGCCACCATTGCCGACAACGTGGGTGACAACGTGGGTGACGTCGCCGGCATGGGCGCCGACCTCTTCGGCAGCTATGTGGCAACGGTACTGGCGACCATGGTGCTCGGCCAGGAAACGGTCGCCGACGATAATTTCGGCGGTATGTCCCCGATCCTGCTGCCGATGTTGATCGCCGGTATCGGCATCATCTTCAGCATCGTCGGCACCTTGTTCGTACGGATCAACGATTCCGCCGGCATTAACACTTCCACCGTACAAAAGGCCCTGAACATGGGCAACTGGGGTTCCATCATTCTGACCGCCATCGCCTGTATCGGTCTCGTCGCTTATTTGCTTCCCGATACGATGACGCTCCGCGGCACCGAATTTACCAAATGGGGTGTCCTCGGCGCTATCGGCGTCGGCCTGCTGGTTGGAACGTTAATGAGCATCATCACCGAATACTATACGGCCATGGGGAAAGGCCCCGTGTTGAGCATCATCCGCCAGAGCGGCACCGGTCATGCCACGAATGTCATCGGCGGTCTCGCCGTAGGGATGCAGTCCACCTTCCTGCCGATCCTCGTGCTGGCAGGCGGCATCTG
Organism: Puia sp.; assembly: GCA_035946435.1. Lineage (GTDB taxonomy): Bacteria > Bacteroidota > Bacteroidia > Chitinophagales > Chitinophagaceae > Puia. The sequence continues at coordinate 1,595 of DASYZH010000335.1, forward strand.
GGGCTCGTTCGCCTGCGCCGGTCTCTATGGGGTGGCAATCGCCGCGGCCGGCATGATGGCCACTACGGCAATGCAGCTCGCGATCGACGCCTTTGGTCCCATTGCCGACAATGCCGGCGGTATTGCCGAGATGAGCGAGCTCCCGAAAGAGGTCCGGGAAAAAACGGACGTGCTCGACGCCGTAGGGAATACTACCGCGGCCACGGGTAAAGGTTTCGCCATCGCCTCCGCAGCCCTCACCTCCCTGGCCCTTTTCGCCGCCTTTGTCGGCGTCGCCGGTATCCAAGGCATCGATATTTACAAGGCAAAAGTGCTCGCCAGCCTCTTCGTGGGCGGCATGATCCCCTTCATCTTCTCCAGCCTCGCCATCCAGGCCGTAGGCGAGGCCGCCATGGCCATGGTAGAAGAAGTAAGACGCCAGTTCCGGACCATCCCCGGCATCATGGAAGGAACGGGCACCCCCGAATACGATAAATGCGTGGCGATCTCCACCCAGGCTTCCATCAAAAAGATGATCCTGCCCGGCGCCATCGCCATCCTCTTCCCGCTGATCATCGGCTTTATCCTTGGTCCCGAAGCACTCGGCGGGTTCCTGGCCGGTGCGACCGTAAGCGGCGTGCTCATGGGTATCTTCCAGAACAACGCCGGCGGCGCCTGGGACAACGCCAAGAAATCCTTCGAGAAAGGCGTGGAGATCAATGGAGAGATCCATTACAAGAAATCCGATCCGCACAAGGCTTCGGTAACGGGTGATACCGTGGGCGACCCCTTCAAGGATACGTCCGGTCCCTCGATGAACATCCTGATCAAGCTGATGTCCATCGTCTCGCTGGTGATCGCCCCCACCCTGGCATCGCTATTCCATACCCGCGATACCGGAATGGCGCAGCAACACCGCATCGAGAAAAAAGCTACCGCCCGGGTCTCCACCCCGACCCCGGGGACGGTAACCCTGCGGTAAGAAAAAAAATTATTATTTTTTTATCGCAGTATCCGTTTCAAATTCTATCTTTACAATTCGACACTAATCAGATCCAAATACCAAAGTCCCGGTGTTTCCACATCGGGGCTTTTTTTGTCTGGACACTCCACTTTAACTCCCCATTTACGAAACATATCGTATCTTCCTGCTTCAAATTTCCAACTATGTCCACGAAGACGATCAAACCAACGGAAAGTGAGCTGGAGATCCTTCAGGTCCTCTGGGAAAAGGATCAGGCCAGTGTCCGGGAGGTGCACGAAGAACTGCTGCGCTCCAAGGATGTGGGATATACCACCACCCTCAAGCTGATGCAGATCATGTTCGAAAAAGGGTTGGTGAAAAGGGATGATTCTTTCAAGACCCACATCTACCAGGCCACCGTTAGCAAAGAAAAGACCCAGAAACACCTGGTGGGAAAGATGATCAACACCTTGTTTGGCGGCTCCCCCGCAGTGCTGGTACTCCAGGCTCTGGGTAATCATAAAGCTTCTCCCGCCGAGCTGGAAGAGATCCAGCGGCTATTAAATAACCTGAAAGATCGATAAGCATGCACGTCTTGACCCAATCCGCTCTACTGCGCGCGCTGGGCTGGTCGCTGTTCAACAGCCTGTGGCAAATGAGTTTGCTCTGGGCTTTTTATCATCTTTTCCTACTGGTTTTCAGACAGCTGTCCGCCCGTGCCCGGCACGGGTTGGCATTCCTTCTGCTGACCGCGGGTTTCTGCTGGTCGGCTTTTACCTTTATCACCACCTACCTGTTTACGCCGGGTGAGCCATTTACTGCCGGTGGGCAGCCCGGGGCCGGCGGTTTGTTCCCTGCGATCGTCGAAATTGGCCACCGGCTGGCCGGTGAGATCCTACCCTGGTGCTCCTCGCTTTACCTGCTGATCCTCGCGGGATTGCTCATACACTACAGCCGCCAGTACATCCGGTCACGCCGCATGATCCGCGAGGGCCTCTCGCCCCTGGCGCCGGAGTTCGACGCTTTCGTCGCCGCAGCCAGGGACCGCATGGGTATCCGGGCGGGTGTGAGCGGCTACCTGTCCAGCCTGGTCCAGGTGCCCGTGACCCTCGGGTTTCTAAAACCCGTGATCCTGCTGCCGGTATCCATGGTCACCCAGCTCACGACGGCCCAGATCGAGGCGATCCTGGTCCATGAGCTGGCGCATATCCGGCGCAAAGACTATTTGCTGAATCTGCTGATCACCGTTATAGAGCTTCTGTTCTTCTTCAATCCGTTCACCAGGCTGCTCATCGCCCAGCTGAAAAAAGAACGGGAACATTGCTGCGACGACGCCGTACTGGAATTCCGGTACGATCCGCACGGCTATGTATCCGCCTTGCTTTCCCTGGCCCGGCAACAACAGGCTACCCTGGCGGTTGCCGCCATCGGCGCCGGCGGGGAACAGCTGCTGCTGCAACGCGCCCGGAAGATCCTGCAACAAAAAACTAACGACGACCGTCCCGGCCCCCGCCCCTTGATCGGGCTCCTGGTGACGGCCCTGGTCTCGGTGTTCCTGCTCGGTCATACGCGGCCCATCCGGACGACTCGTCTACCAACGCCGCAGCTCGTCCCCGGACAACTCATGGCTGGGCAACTCGTCCCGGTGTTCAATCAGCCCCCCATCGTCCGGCTCGAAGCCATGAGTCTCGTGATCATCCATACCCCGGCGGAGCGTCCGTCATCCGTCGCTCCTCCCCGGACAATGGCTGTTCAGCTGCATCGCCATCCCGCCCGCCCACATACCAAACGGCCTTCTGAAGACCTGCTGGACGCCATGCTGGCGGAGTCGGTTCCCGTGTTCAACACAGCAGCTCCGGATAACATGCCTACTTTTACCGATCTGAAGGAAACGGCGCACCGGGCAAAACGGGATTTTTCGATGGGCAAATCTAACCCGACGCCTCAGCCCGACCAGGACCCGATGGCCGGCAATATGCCTTTCGTCCCCCAATCCAGCTTCTCCTTCCAGTACACCGACACCCTGCCTCCAGGTGAGAAGCTGGCGCTTATGCAGGAGCTCACCCAGGAGGCCCTGCATCTGCAGATCGCCAGGATCCGGGAAGAGCTCGAACAACAGGTATACCTGCTCCACACCCAGGAAGCCGCTTTTCGCAGGGCATGCGCCGAGGAATCTCATGCCGGATTGGACAATACACTAGACATCAAATCTTTACAGCAATTACTTCGACAGCAGCTCCAGGTACAGCGGCAATATATCCTTAATCTTGAGAAGCTCAAACGGCAACTCCAGAAGGCGGCCTCCCGTCGCCTGACGATCGTATATATCTGATCGCCGCCTTTCCCTCGCAAAACAGCAGATCCAAAATGGAGAGATGGGGTGTGAACCCGATGCGCTCCTCGAATACCTGGCGATACCGGGGTGCCGCCGGCCATTCCTCCATGCCGGCCCCCGACAACGAAGATTGAGCCCCCGACAACGAGGATTGAGCCCCCGACGACGCAGGCTGAGCCCCCGACGCCCCCCATTTTTCGCGGTCCCGGGGCATCAGCCGGCCCCGCCAATCTGCCACCTCCCCCGCCGTATACCCGGCGTTGTATTCCTCCGTTCGCCCCATCACCGGGTGCACACCTAGCACTCCGAGCGACCACTCCAGACATTGCTGGTTCCAATCCATTAAAAGATCCACGGGCTTTTGGTACAGGGTCTCGAGGCTATCCCGGTAATAGTCGAACCAGGGGGACCGGCTATAACAGGACAGGATCGTCCTCCAATGCTGGACCTGCCAGTTCCGGTCCGGCGCGATCCGCACATCGCGCATAAGTCCTTTCTGCGCCCTTCCGCCGACCAGCGGAATGCTCAGGTCGACCACCCCTTGAGCCCCTACGATCTGGCAGCGATTGCGAAAACTCATTTTTTGATAGCTTTCGCATTGCTCTAAAACAATATTTGAAAAATTATACGAAATTTTATAGAATATAATCGGTGCAAAATACTGACTTTCAATTATTAAGTTCATAAAAATTATACATTATACAAATCTTTCCTCTATGGGAGAAAAAAGTGGGTTTTGATACCAAAAACCATCACGGAATAGTCATTTTTAATTGGATATAAATTAATATAACTAATTAAAAAACAATCAAATATTAATAAAAATAAAATACTAATAAAAATAGTATCGATTCAGCCGCCCGGAGCCAGTGTTCCACGGCCGGGAACCCAAAAATATTAGCTTAAAGGAATAGTCGAAACAGGGCGCCAAGATACAACAAAACCGCGGCGTGTACCCCCGTCCGTACACCGGCTGTATCGATTCCAAACACCCCTCCCCCAGCCTGCTTCCCTATGTGTCTGTATATCAGAAAACTAAGAATTTGGCATTACCTTAGTGCGTATGCCTACCATGCTCAAGAACTTTTTCACCATCGCCCTCCGCAACTGCTGGCGGAACAAAGCCACCTCCCTGATCCATATCGCGGGACTTGGCCTTGGCATCGCCACCTTCCTGCTCATCGTCCTTTTTGTTCAGCACGAACGTTCCTATGACCGTTATAATAAGAAGGCCGACCGGATCGTCCGCATCGATTTCCACGGCAAAATGAATGGCGGCGAGACCTGCGAAGCCACGGTGATGCCGCCGGTGGCCGCCGCCATGAAGCAGGATTTCCCCGAAGTGGAGGCCGCTACCCGTCTTGTCAACATGGGTGTCCATCGCATCACTTATGCCGACAAGACCCTGCGCGAAGATGCCATGGCCTTCGTCGATTCCAATTTCTTTCAAGTCTTCACCCTGCCCCTCATCGAAGGCGATCCGCGGACGGCCCTGCTGCACCCCAACTCGGTGGTGATCACAAAAGCTCTCGCTCAAAAATTTTTCGGGGACAAAGACCCCATCGGCAAGGTCCTGGAGTTCCGGGACGATTCCATGGCGATGACGGTGACCGGCGTCATCGATAGGGTTCCGGAGAACTCTCATTTCCATTTCGAGCTTTTCGGCTCGATGGCCGGTTATGCCGACTCCCGGTCAACGAGCTGGATGACCTCCGGCTATTATACCTACCTGGTACTTCCTGCCGGCTATGACCCCAAAAGGCTGGAGGCGAAGCTGCCGTATCTGGTGGAGAAATACATGGGGCCGCAACTGAAGGCTTCCCTTGGAGTGACCCTGAGCCAATTCCGGTCCGGTGGCAATAGTTTAGGCTTCGAATTGCAACGGCTTACCGATATCCACCTGCGCTCCAACCTCACGGGCGAGTTGGAGGCTCCCGGCGATATCCGGTATGTCTATATCTTTAGCGCGGTGGGTATCTTCATGCTGCTGATCGCGTGCATCAATTTCATCAACCTCAGCACCGCCGGCGCCGGAAAACGGGCCCGGGAAGTGGGCATCCGCAAAGTGCTGGGATCGGTGCGCCGGCAGCTCATCAGCCAGTTCCTCATCGAATCCCTGCTGCTGACCCTGGTAGGAACCGCCATCGCCATCGCCCTGGTCTATTTCAGCCTACCCCTGTTCAACCAGATCGCCGGGCAGGAGCTTTCACTTAACTGGTCGGGCACCGTTTGGCTTTTCCCGACGATCCTGGGCATCATCCTGGTCACCGGTGTGCTGGCAGGGCTTTACCCCGCTTTCTTTCTGTCCGCCTTCAATCCTGTGACGGTACTTAAGGGACTATTCACGCCCGGCGGCAAAAGCGCCCGTTTGCGCAGCACCCTGGTCACCTTCCAATTCGTCATCTCCATCTGCCTGATCATCGGCACCGCCATCGTGTATCAGCAGCTGTCCTATATCCAACACAAAAAGCTGGGCTACGACCGCGACAAGGTCCTCGTCGTGCAGGAATCCTTTTGGCTCGGGAACAACCAGGACTATTACCGTCGCGAGCTATTGGCGGACCCCCGTATCGCCAGCGTATCTGCTTCGGCTTACCTGCCTGCGGGTCCAACCAACAACAGCGTCTTTATTTGCTATCCCGATGGGCGGAGGAACGACCTGATGTATTCGTCCCAGTACAGTGTCGACGAACAATACATCCCCACCCTCGGTATGCAGGTGATCGCCGGCCGGAATTTTTCCAGGGACTTCCCTTCCGACAGCACCGCCGCCCTCATCAATGAGACCGCCGCGATAAAATTGGGTTGGATCACCCCGGGGCGGCCCTACAATCCCGCTGCACTGCTGGGCCATTTGGTCACCCAAAAGGACAATAACGGCACCGGCACCTCCTATCACGTGATCGGGATGGTCCGGGACTTCAATTTCCGCTCGCTTCATGACCTGATCAGTCCGCTGGTGATGACCTTCAATCCCGGAATGGAAGGCAATTTCATCGTCAAGACCAGGACAAGGGATCTCGCCGGGCTGGTGTCGACCATGGACAAAGAGTGGACCGCCCTTAAACCGGGCATGCCCTTCTCCTATTCCTTCCTGGACGACCGGTTCAACAATACCTACAAGTTCGAGCAGCACATCGGGCTGACGCTGGGCATCTTTGCCGGGCTGACCATCTTTGTCGCCTGTCTCGGGCTTTTCGGGCTGGCCACCTTCACCGCCGAGCGGCGGACCAAGGAGATCGGTATCCGGAAGGTCCTCGGCGCCAGTTCCGCCAGCATCGTTGGCCTTTTATCGAAGGAGTTTGTCCGGCTGGTCATCACCGCCTTTTTCATCGCCGCCCCCATCGCCTGGCTGGTGATGAGCCGCTGGCTCCGTGATTTCCCCTACCGCATCACCATCGGCTGGTGGGTCTTCGCCCTGGCGGCGTTGCTGGCCATCGTCATCACATTGCTCACCGTCGGCGCCCGGGCATTGCGGGCGGCCCTGGCAGATCCCGCGGATAGCTTGCGAACAGAATAAAAAATAACGACCTGCTCGTTCGGAGCAGGTCGTTCTAATTAACAAAGCCTGGCGAATTATTCAGCCGTTTTTATTTCCTTCGATTGTAATGCCTGCAATTTCTCTTTGCCATAGCTGACCCGGGTGATGACGACGAACAACACCGGCACGATAAAAATGGCCAGGCTGGTGGCGGCGAACATCCCGCCCAGCACGGTAAAGCCGATGGTGTTACGGGCAACCGAGCTGGCGCCGGAGGCCAAAGCCAGCGGTAATACCCCCAGCAGGAAGGCGATCGACGTCATCAGGATGGGCCGTAACCGGAGCTCCACCGCATCGAGGGTAGCCTGCACGACCTCCATACCCCGGTCCACCCGTTCCTTGGCAAACTCAACGATCAGGATCGCATTCTTAGCCGACAACCCAATGAGGGTGATCAACCCGATCTGCGCATAGACGCTATTGGTGAGCCGCGGGATCAGCGTCAGCGTCAGGATGGCCCCGAATACCCCTATGGGTACCGCCAGCAACACCGAGAAGGGCACCGCCCAGCTTTCATAAAGGGCCGAAAGGAACAGAAACACGAATACGACGGAAAGGATAAAGATATAGACCGAGCTGTTCCCCGATTTGATCTCCTGCAGGCTGAGACCCGACCAGTCATAGCCATAGCCTTCGGGCAGGACCTTGGCAGCAACGCGTTGCAGCGCCTGGATGGCCTGGCCGCTGCTATAACCCGGCTTGGCGCCGCCGTCGATCTCCGCGGAGCGATAGATATTAAAATGCTGGATGAGCGGAGCGCTTTCCGTTATCTTGTAGCTCACTACCGTACTCAGGGGTATCATCTCTCCATTGACATTCTTCACGTAGTAGTTTCCAAGATCGTGGATATCGCTGCGGAAATTGGTGTCGGCCTGCGCCACCACATAGAAATTACGGCCATAGAGGGTCAGCTGGTTGATATAGGTGCTGCCCATATACATCTGCATGGTATTATAGACATCCGCCAGGTTCAAACCGAGTTTTTTGGCCTTATCCCTGTCCACGTCCACTTCGTAACCTGGGGTATGTGCACCGAAGAAGGTAAAGGCCTGCCCGATCTCCGGCTGCTTGTTTGCTTCGGCGACAAACTGGTTGACGACCCGCTCAAAGGTCTTGATATCGTCGTTCGACTGCCGCTGTTCGATCTGGATGCTGAAACCACCCGCATTGCCGAGGCCGGGGATGGCCGGCGGCGGGATGACCACGATACGCGCACCTTTGATCCTGGCAAACCGTTTGTTCAGCTCGGCAATAACCCCATTCTCCGACTCGGCTTTCGTTTTCCGCTCGTCCCAGGGCTTCAGCTGCATGAAGATACTCCCCGCGTTCGATTTGAAGCCGAACGTGAGGATATTCAATCCTCCCAGCGCAGCCGTATGCAGGACGCCCGGCACACCCTGGGCGATACGCTGCACACTGTCCAGCACGGTCAGCGCCCTCGTTGTAGAGCCTGCCTCGGGAATCTCAAAGGAGATATACACCCGGCCTTCATCCTCCAGCGGAATAAAACCCGTGGGCTTTTTGCTGAACAGGAATATATCGCCCACTATGATACAGGCCAGCAGGACCAGCACGAGTGGAGCCCGTTTGATCCAGCCTGCCACGCCTTTGGCATACCGGGCATTCATCTTGTCAAAACCGACGTTGAAGTAATAGAAAGCCTTGTCGAGACCTTTGGCCTTCTTGTCGGGATTATGCGGGCGTAGCAGCAGCATACACAGCGCCGGCGTCAACGAAAGCGCTACAAAAGCCGAGATCAGTACCGAGATGGCTATAGTGATGGCAAACTGCTGATACAACCGCCCGACGATCCCGGGGATAAAACCCACGGGAACGAATACCGCGGCAAGGATCAGCGCGATAGCGATCACCGGTCCGGAAATATCGGCTATGGCCCGTGCCGTCGCCTCCTTCGGTGACAGATGTTCGGCATCGATATAATGCTGCACGGCCTCCACGACCACGATGGCGTCATCCACCACGATGCCGATGGCCAGCACGAAACCGAACATCGTCAGGGTATTGATGGTAAAGCCCAGCGGTATAAAGAAGATAAAGGTTCCGACGATCGAGACCGGAATGGCCAGCACGGGGATCAGGGTCGAACGCCAGTTCTGCAAAAACAGGAACACCACGAGCGTCACCAGCCCGAGGGCGATGAGCAGGGTATCCACCACGTCGTCGATCGATACCTTTACGACCGAGACCGATTCAAAGGGGACGTTGTAGTCGATGTCCGCCGGAAAATATTTTTTCGCATCCACCATGGCCTTATATACCCCTTCGGCGGTTGCCAGGGCATTGCTGCCGGGCGCCTGGTAGATCAGCAGGTAGGAAGCTCTTTTCCCGTCCACGAACGAGTTGGCCGAATAGCTCACCTTGCCCAGTTGGATACGGGCGACGTCCTTCAGATAAACGATGCTGTTCTGTGCAGGATTGCTGCGTACCACGATATCCCCGAACTGCGCTTCGGTGGTCAGCCGGCTGTTGGTAAATACGGTAAATTCAAATGGGGTGTTGGAAGACTGGGGCGGCGACGACGTCGAACCGGCCGCGATCTGGAGATTCTGCTCGTTGATCGCATTTTGCACGTCGTTCTCCGTAAGGCCCAGCTGCGCCAGCTTGTCCGTTTTTAGCCAGACCCGCATGGCGAAGTTATCGGCGCGGCTGATCACATCGCCTACACCCGGTACCCGCAGCAGGATGTCCCGAAGATAGATATTGGCGTAGTTGTCCATGAAGGGAATGCTGTGTGTTCCCTTTGGCGAGAAAATAGCTACCAGCATCAGGATCGACGGGTTACGTTTGAGCGTGGTCACGCCCAGTTTCTGCACCTGCGTCGGCAAGGTGGGCAGCGCGATCCCCACCCTGTTCTGGATGTCCAATGCCACGATATCCGGGTCGGCCCCGATATTCAGCGTGGCCGTGATCTGCCCGGTCCCGTTGTTGGTGCTGTTACTTTGCATGTAGGCGATCCCGGGCACGCCGTTCACCTGTGTCTCGATAGCGGTCGTTGTGGTCTGCTCCACCGTTTGTGCGTCGGCGCCTACGAAGTTAGCCGTGATCTGTACCGTCGGCGGCGTGATATTTGGATATTGGCTGATCGGCATGTTCAGGATCGCGAGCGTTCCTACCAGCAGGATCACCAACGAGATCACGATCGCCGTTACCGGTCTTCTGAGAAATATATTTGAGCTCTTCATTCCTTGGTTTTTTTATTGATCCTCATTCCTATTTTCCTGCAGGGCCTTGTGGCGCCGGATTAATAGCGGAACTATCTCTCAACTTCTGTACTCCTTCCACGACGACCTTATCCCCAGCCTTGAGTCCGCTACGCACAACGACCATCCCGCCGATCCGCGTTCCCAGCGCCACCTTGCGTTGATAGGCATGACCGTTATCGGCAACATATACGAAGTATTCACCCAGCTGCTCGACCGCCGCCTTAAAGGGCATCAGCAACGTACTGTCGCCCGCCTCGTGCTTCACGCGGATATTGGTCGTCAGACCGGCCTTCAGCTCGTTCTTCGGATTGGGGAAGATGATCCTGGCCTTGAGCGTACCCGTCGTAGGATCGATGGCCCGGTCCAGCAGATAGAGCTCGCCGGGATAAGGATAGATCGACCCATCCGGCAATACCGCGGTAAAGATGGAGTCCTTCCGGGTCTTCGCGGTATTCGCAAAATAGGCAGTGAACTGGGGGATCTCCGCCTGATCGATGGCGATATCCACGGCCATGGGATCATCAGTGGACACAGTATTCAACGGCGTTTGCGGATATACGGCCGTCCCGATCTTGACCTGCGAGATGCCGATCGTCCCGTTGAACGGTGCATAGATCGTCGAATATTTCAAATTGGTCTCTACACTGGCCACATTGGCCTGCGCCGCCTGCAGCTGCTGCTTGCTGGCCTCCAGATCAGCGAGCTGGTGGTCGAGCGTTTGCTTGGCAATGGCGGAATCCCTGGCCAGCTGCAGATACCTGTCCGCGTCCTGCTGCGAACGATCCAGGTTCGCCTTCGCCACCGCGACATTCGCCTTGGCCTGGTTGACCGCCGCGAGGTATTGCTGTTGGTCTATCTCGTATAGCTTCATTCCCTTGCGCACCTCCTGTCCATCCTTGAAATAGATACCCACGATATTCCCGGCAACCTGGGGCTTGATGTCCACCTGGTTCAGCGGCGTAGCCGTGGCGGGATACGAGTCAAAATAAGTAGCATTACCCGTAGCCACGGTATAGACATTCACCGCTGTGGGTGGCGGAGCCTGCGGCCCGGTGTTATTCCCCCCGCAGGATGTCAGGCTAAATGCAACAGCGACCGACATAAGACCAATCCATTGTAAGCTATTTCTCATATAAATAGAAAATTTATCAGTGTTTATTATTTGATTAGACCCAATGCTTGTTCGACATCCAGCTTACTGCTCAATACCTGGTAAAGGGCATTGCTGTAGTTCACCTCCGCCGTGCGCAGATCCGTCTCGGAGGTGATCAGGTCGAGATAGGCCTTGATACCGGAACGATATTGCAGCTCGATGGTATTGAAGACGTCCCTGGCCAGGCCAAGGTTCTCTCGCTCCACATAATAGTTATTGAGAAAGGCCTTGTAGTTGGCCATCGCCTCCGCATATTGCGTAGAGATCGCGGTCTCCAGGTTGATGACATCCCAGTCGAGACGGGTCAGCTGCAGTTCCGCAATGCGGATATTCTGCGTACGTTTCGTTCCCTGGAAGATCGGTACGCTCACCGTAAGTCCCGCAAAGCTTTGCGGCAAATTATCCTTGTAGAGGTCACCGAAGCGCGGGTTCAGATAGTTGAGCGAGTAGCCCGCATTGGCGGCGACGGTGGGAATATAGGCCCATTTTTCATATTTCACGTCCGCTTCCTGCAACCGCTTCTGCGTCATCAGCTGCTGGTATTCGATCCGTTTGGAATAGTCGACAACGGCCATTGTATCGACATATACCTCCGATTCCATCTGCGCGCTGTCATAGACCAGCTGCAACGAATCCGGCGAGGTATAGCCCATCAGCTGTTTCAGCACTGCATATTTCGCCTTCAGCGTCTCCTGGTCGTTCTTCCGCTCGGCTTTCGAGTTGTTCAGCGAGATCATCGCCCGCTTGTAGTCGGTCTTATCGACCAAACCGCCCTGGTATTGATTATAGGTATCTTTTAAATTCCGCTCCAGGCGCACTATATCGTCATTCAGCACCTTGATCTGCTCTTCCGTGAGCAGCACATCATAGAACGCCTTGCTGACATTCACCGTAACAGCGATCTTATCCGTCTCGGTGGTCTGCTTGCTGTTCGTCATCACATCCTTTTTAGTCCTGGACGCCAGCAACACGTCGCGGGTGAAGAGATTCTGCGTCAATCCAAAAGCCACCGAGGAGTTATTATACGTGCCACTCGCCACATACTGACCGTTGAAATCGATCTTGGGCAATTGAAAATAATTGGTATAGCCGGCATTCAATCCGATCTGCGGATACCAGTCGGCCAGCTTACTCTTGATCCGCCGGTCGGTGATCTGCTCATCCAGCAAGGCCTGTTGCATTAAGGGATAGTGTTTGAGTGCAAACTGCACACAAGCGTCCAAGGTAGCGTTGGTCAGCGTATCAGGCGCCTTTTGAGCTTGCTGAGCCTGAGCGCCCGCGCCCCAAACGATGAGGCTAAATCCACTGCTGATGAATACTCTTTGAAATACTTTCTTCATAATATGGATGCTATTTCTATTTGAATTGCTCGCTGGCGAAAATCGTTAGAAAGACTGGTTTATCTACATCCGCTGGTACAAATGCCCCAAAATTGACAAGAAAAATCGGGGAAATACCAAAACATAGCAACGACCTAAATTAAGGACCCAAAGTTAAACAAACGTTTGAATTAAACAAACGTTTAATCAATTTTTTCCGAGAAATTCGTAATATCTTATATAACAATATTTTATAAAATCACGTTAATAGGTAGAAATACGCTTAAGCTATCTTTATTTCTTAATATGCCGAATATGCCAATCCATACTATCCTGGGGGCAGGTGGCGCCGTCTCCGGTGCGCTTACCCGGGAACTGCTTACCCGTCAGCTCCCTGTCCGGCTTGTCTCCCGTCATCCCGCGTCGCGGACGGATGTTAACTGTATGGCGGCAGACCTCACCGATCCCGCCCAGGCGCTTCGGGCCGTCACTGGTTCGTCTATCGTTTATCTATGCGTAGGATTGCCCTACAATTTCCGCATCTGGCGCCGCGATTGGCCGAGGATCATCAACAATACCATCGAGGCCTGCGGACAAACCCAGGCCAAACTGATCTTTTTTGACAATGTCTATATGTATGGTCACACGGAAGGTCCCATGACGGAGGACACGCCTTATGATCCTTCGAGCCGAAAAGGAGATCTCCGCGCCAGGCTTGCCACACAGATCATGAGTGAGGTCCGTAAAGGGCATATCACGGCCATCATTGCCCGCTCCGCCGATTTTTACGGACCGGGTACGGGTAAGACCAGCATTCCCGATGTCCTCGTCTTCCAGCGGTTGCTGAAGGGCCAGCGGGCGCAATGGCTGGTGAAGGCAGAGGTGCCGCATTCGCTCACTTATGTTCCCGACGCGGCCCGCGCCCTGGTATTGCTGGCCACCGATGCGAATGCCTGGAACCAGGTATGGCATCTGCCGACGGCGTCCCCGGCGATCACCGGCCAGGCCTTTATCGAACAGGCGGCGCATATCCTCGGCAAACAGCCGGGCTGCACGATCCTGCCGCCCTGGATGATCCGCGCAGGCGGACTCTTCGACCGCACGACAGCGGAGCTTTATGAGATGCTGTATCAGTATGCCTACGACTATCGGTTCGACTCCACGAAATTCGAAAAGGCCTATCATTTTACGCCAACCACGTACGAAGAGGGGATCAAGGCGACGGCACTGTCGTATATGTCTGGCGGCGCGCCGCTGTGACGCGACGTTCGGCAACGTTACCGGGAACGTTTACGTAACTAATTTTCCCGCGCTGCCGGCGATCCCCTAAATTGGCTATCATGAACGCCCCAAAAACGATTGCCCGGACACTGGCGACGCTCGCCGGTTTTTCCGCCCTGCTCGCCCTGCCAGGCTCGCGGGCCAATGCCCAGCCCGTCCTCAAAGAGCTCTCCTGGTATATCGCCCACGCTCCATTTTCAATGCCACCGGTCGCAATGCCGCAGTTTCCGACACGCGATTTCAACATCACCGACTATGGTGGTAACGCCGATGGCCAGTCGCTTAATACGGACGCCTTTGCAAAGGCCATCAAAGCCTGCTCCGACGCCGGCGGCGGCCGCGTCATCGTGCCCGCGGGTACCTGGCTCACCGGCCCGATCCAATTACTGAGCCACGTCAACCTTCACCTCGAAGCGGGGGTGCTGATCCAGTTTACGGGTGATCATGCGGCGTACACAAACGATCTTGACCACGGCACCAACTCCCCCATCTATAGTGTCGGTTGCGAGGACATCGCCATCACCGGCGAAGGCATCCTCGACGGCTCCGGCCAGAGCTGGCGACCCGTCAAAAAGGGAAAGATGACAGCTGCTCAATGGAGCGCGCTGCAAAGTTCCGGCGGCTTCCTCAGCCCGGACGGGAAGATCTGGTGGCCCAGCCGGGATGTTATGGAGAACGACCGGCTCCGGCCCTATATGGTCTCCTTTAACAAATGCAGCCGCATCCTGATCCAGGGCGTCACCCTGCGCAACTCCCCGAAATTCGTTTTCTGTCCGCAGCACTGCACTGATCTTACCGTAGACCACGCCCACATCTTCAACGAATGGTGGGCCCAGAACGGCGACGGCATGGACATCAGCGCCTGCAAACGCGTGATCATCTATGGCTGTACCGTAAATGCCGGCGACGACGGCATCTGTATGAAATCCAGCGGTCTTTCGCCCGATGGGCCGGCTTTGGAAGATATCATCATCGCGGGTTGTACCGTCTTTCGTGCCCACGGCGGCTTCGTTATCGGCAGCAATACCGACGGCGGCATGCACGATATCTTCGTCAGCGACTGTACCTTTATCGGCACCGATGTCGGCCTCCGATTCAAAAGTAATACGGGAAGAGGAGGATTGGTGAACGACATCTTTGTGAGCGATATCACCATGAAGAATATCGTGAATGAAGCCGTGTTATTCGACACTTATTACGAGGACGCGCCGGCAGGTGCAACCCACCACGACCACCCGAATGACAAGATCCCTCAATTCACGGATTTTCATATCAGCCACATCGACTGCCAGGGCGCCAAGACGGCAATTTCCATTACTGGCCTCCCCCAGATGCCCGTGAGCAATATCGCCTTCGACAGCCTGACGATCCACGCCACCAAAGGGCTCACGGCAACGCAGGCCAGGAACATCGATCTGCACGACGTACAGCTCGACGTCGCCGAAAAGCCCGTGTATCAAACGGACAGGACCGCAGAGATCAAGGTGCACTAGTGGTGTATCCGGTAATACGCGCGATGCATCTTCATCTTCGTGACCGGCGCTACCACCAGCGGCAATTTCTCCACCAGGGTCTCGCTGCTGTCCAGGCCAAAGGCCTTTTCTTCGGCCAGCGCCAGCTTCTTCATGCTGAAATAGGTGTTCAGGATGAACCCGTCGCGCACGGAGAACTCATTGTCGTACGAAAGGAATTTCTCCAGGATCACAAACCGGAAGTCTTCGGCGATATTGTGTTTCTTCAGCGAAGGATAACGGCTGACAACATCCAGCTCTTTGTTGTAGATCATTTCCATGACCACCTTGCGGAACATCAGGCTGACCTTTTGCTGCACCCGGAATCCCAGCCGGAACTCTACGCGGATCACCTTGTCGTTCATCAGTTCCTCCACCCCATACTCCATAGTATAGGGCTCGTCGGTGCGCTCGATATGCACGAACCAGTAGACATCCGCGCGTTTGGGGTTATGGCTGAAGATGGAATACAGGATCTTCTCCTCTATCTGGTTCGGCCGGTTCGCCTTCGTGAGATAGATCAGATGCGAGGTGAATTTGGGGATCGAGTCATCCTTGCTGAGACTTTCCAGCAGCGGAATGTGTTCGCCCAGGTCGATAAAATTGAGAAAGCGGTTGTTGATCTTCCGCGCATTGTACCAGATATACATGGTAAAGATCAGGCCAAACTCGAAGACCAGGAAGAAAAGCCGCTTCACGATCTTCACCGCATTGGCGACAAAGAACGAAGTCTCCACGCTCAGGAAAATGATGAGGATGGGCACGACAAGCCACATCGGGAGATGCTTGGTTCGTCGCAGGAACCAATACATCAATATCGTGGTCATCAGCATGGCCACGGTAATAGAAAAACCATAGGCCGCGGTCATTGCCTCCGAGGTCCGGAAATAAAGCACCACCAGGAAACAACCCAGACAAAGGATCCAGTTGATACTCGGAATATAGATCTGACCACGGACGTCGGTCGGGAATTTCACGGTCACCTTGGGCCAGAAGTTCATGCTGATGGCCTCATTGATCAGGGTGAACGATCCGCTGATCAGCGCCTGGCTGGCGATGATGGAAGCCGCGGTGGCGATGAACACACTCGGGATCAGGAACCAGTGTGGGACGATAGCAAAAAAGGGGTTGATGGTACCCAGGCTGTCCTTGTGCTGCAACAACACCCAGGCGCCTTGCCCAAGATAGTTGAGCACCAGGGTCGTCTTCACGAAGATCCAGCTCACCTGGATATTCTTTCTGCCGCAATGCCCCAGATCCGAATACAGCGCCTCGGCGCCGGTAGTACACAGGAATACGGCGCCCAGCAACCAGAATCCTTTGGGGTGACGGATCAGCAGCTCCAATCCGTAATGGGGACTCAGCGCCCGAAGCACCATAGGATTGTGCTGGATCTGGTTCAGACCCAGGATCGCCAGCATAGAAAACCATACGAACATGATTGGACCAAAAGAGCCTCCCACCACTTTTGTCCCGAACCGCTGAAAAGTAAAAAGCAACAGTAAAATCACCAGCACCACCTCGACGACGAGGTTATTCCCGGGCACGATCACATTCTCCATCCCGTGCACCATATTCAGCCCCTCGATGGCCGAGGTCACAGAGATCGGCGGCGTGATGATCCCATCCGCCAGCAAGGTACCCGCGCCGATGATGGCGGGATAGACCAGCACCTTCCCATACCGGCGAACCAGGGCATAGAGTGAGAAGACCCCGCCTTCGCCCTTATTGTCCGCCTTCAGGGTGATGAACACGTATTTGAATGTCGTCTGCAGCGTGAGGGTCCAGAAGACACAGGAGATGGCGCCAAGCACCAGTTCTTCTGAGATCTTCCCCCCTTCCGTCATGATCGTTTGGAAAGTATAGAGCGGAGAAGTGCCGATATCGCCGAAAATAATACCAAGGGTAATGAGAAGTCCTGCTGTAGAGATCTTTTTTGAATGGGAAGGATCCATAGACCGCCCCCTTTGGCAAAAAATGTACCCAATACACAAAGCCCCGTCCGGCGCGGTTTTCGAGTTAAAGAACCGCGATCAAACCCTACCAAAATGGGAAAAACCCTTTCATTTTGGTAATCCATTTCGGAGTGGCTACCCCGCGGCGCTAGCCCATAAGCTCTTCCCGGTCGTCGCGCTGCGCCCGGATCATCTCCGCATAGCTCTGGTGTTTGGCCATGGCATCGATCACGCGGGCGATACGTCGCGTACGCGTGCCTTCCGTTTTGGCAGATTTGACCCAGTTGCCGAAATAGTTCTGATGGGATTTGGGCAGGCTTTTGAAATACGCAAGCGCCTGCGGCTCGTCCGCGAGGCAGTCCAGCAGATCCCTGGGCGGCGCGATGACCTTGGTGTCGACTTCGAGCTCGACTGCCAGCATATCCCCTTTTTGTTTGCGGATCGCCTTCCGGATGTCGGCCTTCAGCACGAGGATGAAATCTCCGCCGCCCATAGGGAGCAGCGCCATGCCGCACATTGGATAGGTATCCAGGCGGCCTTTCACCCTAAATGATCTCTTGTTATCCGGTTTAAGCTGTTGCGCCAGCTTAGCCGGGATCTTGATATAGGACCAGCCGGTCTTCTCACCCATCTGGCCAAATTGCTCGATCTTAGTCTTGAAACGAACCATAGTTAAAGTCTGTCCTTCGGGCGAAACTGCCTCCGGCAGCTTCAAAAGAAAAGCCGCCCCAGGTAATGTCTGGGGCGGCTTAAAGTTACACTTTATGCTCTTTTCTTTTTCTGTTTCAGCGCTTCCTCGATCCCCTTTTTCAGGTTCTCGAAGGTGGGTTTTCCCGTGAAAAGGACGCCATTGATGAAGAAGGCCGGCACATCCCGTACTCCCTTGTTCAACCCTTCCAGCAGATCACTGCGGACCTGCCAGCCATACGTGGAATTGACCAGGTTGTCCAGAAATTTCTTATTTACCACACCCACATCCTTGGCATACTCCCGGAGGCTGATCGCCCCCAGCCGGCGCCGATGTGCGAACAACATCGAATGCATTTCCCAGAACTTGCCTTCCTGGGCAGCGCCTAGCGAAGCCTCAGCCGCTTTCATCGCATGCTGGTGGATCTTCGTCAGCGGAAAATGCCGGAAATTGAATCTCAGCTTCCCATCGTATTGCTCTAAGAGCTTCACGACCACCTCGTTCACCTTCGCACAGGCCTCGCTTTCGTAGTCTCCGTATTCCATCAGGGTTACGGGGGCTTTGGGATCACCCACGAAAACATCCTTCGTAGGAATGATCTCGACTAGTTCTTTTTTCATCATTAAATCTATAACAACCCCCAAATTATTTGGTTCGGTCAGTATGACATTATTTTCTGCTCGTTTCGACATGCGGTTGCTCATTCCGGAAAACGACCACCCCATCGAAGACATCCACCAAGACCGGCGAAGTACGGTCAATATCTCCCGACAAAATCTTCTTACTCAGCTGATTAATGATCTCTTTCTGAATCAATCGTTTAAGCGGCCGCGCCCCGAATTGCGGGTCGAATCCATTCTCTGCCAGATAGTCGATGGCATAGTCGCTGAACTGCAGGTTGATGCCATTTTTGGCAACCAGGTTCTGCAGGTTACCCAGCTGGATGCGGATGATCCCCCTGATCTCGCTCTTCAGCAGCGGCTGGAACAGGATGATCTCGTCGATCCGGTTGAGGAATTCCGGCCGGATGGTCTGGCGGAGAAGGTCCACCACCTCCAGGCGGGTCCTGTCCATCACTTCCTCCCGGTTCTTTTCCGTCACGTTCTCGAAATTGGCCTGGATGATCTGGCTGCCCATATTGCTGGTCATGATGATGATGGTATTCTTGAAGTTCACCACCCTACCCTTGTTGTCGGTCAGGCGGCCGTCGTCCAGCACCTGTAACAGGATATTAAAGACATCCGGATGGGCTTTCTCGATCTCGTCCAGCAGCACCACACTGTAGGGCTTCCGTCTTACGGCTTCCGTGAGCTGTCCGCCCTCGTCATATCCTACATAGCCCGGAGGCGCGCCGATCAGTCGGCTCACCGTATGCTTTTCCTGGTACTCGCTCATATCGATGCGGGTCAGCATCCCTTCGTCATCGAAAAGATAGCCCGCCAGGGCCTTCGCCAGCTCGGTCTTACCGACGCCCGTGGTCCCCAGGAAAATGAACGACCCAATGGGACGTTTGGGATCCTGTAACCCGGCACGGCTCCTGCGGATGGCATCGGCTACAGCTTCGATAGCCTCGTCCTGCCCTACTACCCGTTTGTGCAGCTCGTCTTCCAGGTTCAATAACTTTTCTTTTTCGCTCTGGAGCATCTTGGCAACCGGTATACCGGTGGACTTGGCCACGGCCTCGGCAATGTCTTCGGCATCCACCTCTTCCTTCATCAGCCGGGTGCCGGCATTCATGCTTGCCAGCTGTCTGCTGTATTCGTCGATGATCTTTTCCTGTTCCTTGATCTTACCATAGCGGATCTCGGCTACCTGGCCATACTGTCCTTCGCGTTCGGCTTTTTCCGCGGCAAGTTTAAGATTCTCGATCTCGGCCTTGGCATTCTGTACCTTTTCTACCAATTCCTTCTCCTGTTTCCATTTAGCTTTGAGGGTATCGCGCGACACACTCAGGTTACCGATCTCGGCGCTGAGCTCCCTGAGCTTTTCTTCGTCCTTCTCGCGTTTGATGGCCTCCCGTTCGATCTCCAGCTGGCGGATCTGCCGTTCCAGCTTATCCAGTTCTTCGGGCATCGAGTTCATCTCGAGCCGGAGCTTGGCGGCGCTTTCATCCACGAGGTCGATCGCCTTGTCCGGCAGGAACCGGTCCGTAATATACCGGTGCGATAGCTCCACGGCTGCGATGATGGCTTCGTCCTTGATCCGGACATGGTGATGCATCTCATAACGGTCCTTCAAACCCCGCAGGATCGAAATGGCATCATCCACGCTGGGTTCGTCGATCAGGACCTTTTGGAATCTGCGTTCTAGTGCTTTGTCCCTTTCGAAGAACTTCTGGTATTCATTGAGAGTAGTTGCGCCTATGGCCCGGAGTTCGCCTCTTGCCAATGCCGGTTTGAGGATATTGGCGGCATCCATGGCGCCTTCGCCACCACCGGCACCTACCAGCGTGTGGATCTCGTCGATGAACAGGATGATCTCGCCGTCACTGCCGGCCACTTCCTTCACGACGCTCTTCAGGCGTTCTTCGAACTCACCCTTGTATTTGGCGCCCGCGATCAGCTGCCCCATATCCAGGGCAAAGATGACCTTGGACTTTAGATTTTCGGGTACATCGCCATTTACTATGCGATGGGCAAGGCCTTCGGCGATGGCTGTCTTACCTACACCAGGCTCGCCCACAAGGATAGGGTTGTTCTTACTTCTGCGGGACAGGATATGCAGGGTCCGCCGGATCTCCTCGTCACGGCCGATCACCGGGTCCAGCTTGCCCTGACGGGCCAGCTCGTTGAGATTCTTGGCGTATTTGTTCAATGCGTTGAAGGTTGTCTCCTGGGTCTGACTGTTCACGGTGGACCCTTTACGGAGATCCTTGATCGCCGCGATCAGCCCTTTCTCGGTAAGACCCGCGTCCTTAAGCAGCTTGGCCGTATTATCATGCCCCTGCACCAGGCCCAGCAACAGATGCTCCACGCTGACGAACTCATCCCCGAACTGTTTCAGATCCGAACCTGCCCGGAGAACAGCGTTGTTCAGTTCCCGGCTGATGGTCTGTGCCGGCTCTCCGCCGCTTACCTTGGGAAGCTTCTGAATGCTTTCGTCCAGCTTGCTTTCCACAAAAGCCACGTTGACGTTGTTCTTCTTTAGCAGGAACTCCACCGGGGAATCTTCTTCGCTCAGCAACGCCTTGAGAAGATGATCCGTATCTATGGCGGGGTTCGTGCTATCGAAAGCCAACTGTTGCGCCTTCGCGACCGCCTCCTGGGCCTTGATTGTGAAATTATTCAGGTTCATATATTTATGGTTTTCCTTTTTAGATGAATAAATGTTAAACTTGTGTCGCAAAATCCAAACCACGGACCTCAATCCAGTAGTTATGTCATGTAAAATCAACTTAAACTGTCTACGATTCAGATTGTTCACCGCCGGCCTGCTATTCTGTCTGCATGGAGTGGCCCAATCGAATTTTGACGCTGTGGATCAGCTCCTTAAACAAAACCAGAAGGCTATCGGCGGCGGCTATGCCGTTGTCGTGTGGAAGGATGGCAAGGTCATCTATCAGAAAGACCTCAATACCGATTTCACGCCGAAGACCCAGGCACCCATCGGCAGGGCCGGCGACTGGATGACGGCTGCCCTCGTGATGACCTTCGTCGACGAAGGGAAGCTGTCGCTGGATGACAAGGCCACGCAATACATCCCGCTTCTCGGCAAATACATGAAGGGCTATATCACCATCCGCAACTGTCTCACCAACACCACCGGCATCAAGACCGACGAATCAATAGAAAAGCCGCTGGCCAAGGTGCATTTCGAGACGCTCGAAGACATGGCCAATAGCTATGCCGACAAACATTCCATCGCCACCAACCCCGGCACAGAAGTCTTCTATAGTGCCTATGGGCCCAATATCGCAGGGCGCTGCCTGGAGGTCATCTCCAAAAAAACCTTCGGCCGGCTGATGATGGACCGTATCGAACGGCCGCTCAAGATGCATGCAACGAGTTTTGTGAACGACGATGGCGGCGCCGACGACCCCAGCAACGGAGGCCGCAGCTGCGCCAACGATTATATCAATTTTCTCACGATGCTCCTCAACAAAGGCATGTTCGAAGGCAAACGCGTCCTGAGCGAGAAAGCGGTGCAGGAGCTGGAGACGATTCAATTCGGCAGCCTGCCTGTAAAATATCTGCCTAAGGAATTGCAGGGGTCCAAAGTAGCGCTCGGCAATTATTTGGCGAATGCGAGCGGCACCCTGATGGTTTCTCCCGATCTGCAGGGCATGGCCGCCTGGGTCGACACCTGCCGGAACTATGCCGCCGTTATCATCGTGGAAAAACCCCAGGAAGAGAAAAAGCCCATTTATCAGAATCTCATCAACCTGGTTGGCCAGGCGATTGGTGGGGCCTGCCAGTAAACGCAACCCTCTCCAGCCTGTCCCGCGGGCACCCGCCGGGCAGGCTACTCTTTTTTAACGAGCACCACCCGCTGGTTGTCGCTCTGGTAGAGCTGTTCGTAGAACTTCACCAGCGCCGCATATTCCGCGGGCGGATAGCGGGTGGCGGAATGCTGGCGAAATCGGTAATATACCAGCTTGTCGTTCTCGAAACGAAGGTTGGTGCGAAACGTGCCGAATTCCCCTTGAATGGCGACATCCTTGGGCCGGGCTTCGATCTCGTAGCCGGAAGGCACAGTGATCACAACGCTATCGATATTCGTGAAGGCATTGTTATCGATATAGTCGTATTTACGGATACTGTCGGCCGGCAATCGCAGACTGCTGCGATCGAAAACATTGGGGTTGATGAAAATACGTTTACCCGAGACGCTGGCATAATTGGAGACCGTGACGTGCAGGTCTTCATCGACCACAGGATGTGGTCCCTTGTGTTCATCGTAATGACTTTTGTCGACTGCATAGGTGGGCAGATCGAACAGCTCGTTGAGATATTTCTTGCGGTCCTCAGCAGGCCATTCCTCGATCATCGCATGCGGTAATTCCTGGCGGATACACGCGTATCGGGTCCTCACCGTGGCATCCAGATTGCCATCGGCGCCGACCTGCGCCTGCACCACCCGGCATTGCGTATTGTCGGTTGCCGAATAAGCAGGCGTGCGAACGATGTGGCCGCCGTCCTCGTCGATCAGGATCGCCTCGCGCCCACCGGTAAACGAGCCCATAAAACCCGGTGATTCCGTTTGATTGGTACACTCCAGCCAGATCGTATCCTTTTCGAGCGGGACACAGGAGATCACATGGTTGAATTGAGAACAGGAGAATTTGTCGATCATCGGCGGGGCGTCTTCCTCCGCCCTGATCTCTACATATTTCCCATTGATGCCAGCTTCCTTTAACAGTGCCACCATGTAATTGGACAGCGCCTTACAATCCCCATATCGCTTTGTAGCCACATAATCGGCCGGGAAAGGCTGCCAACCCCCGATGCCCAGCTGGATGCTGATGTAATGGGTATTCTGCTGAAGATAGCGATACAACGCATAGACCTTTCGATGCACATCGGGGATGGTGTCTACCAACGCATGAACCTGCTGCTTGATATTTTCAGGCAGCAAGTCGCGTCCGACCCGCAATTGCTGAATAAATTTCCCATAGTCGGTCCATGTCGACATATTTCCCTTATATCCCTGCTCCTCGAAATCGGAGGGTGCGATCATCACATAGGGCGCCATTTCCGTCCATATCGGTCCATGCGATTCAGTTTTCCGGGCAGGCATGTTCCAGGCTTCCCAGGTATAGATCTTTTTATCTTTTTCTTCGGTGATCGTCGGCGCGGGTGCGCCGTTTAATTGCAGATAACGCACCGCATAATCTTTGGGGGCAATGATCACATATTTGCTGTGCTGCGTTGAGATGCCCGACCTGATAAGCGGCATCCATTCATGAAAACCCAGAATGCCGTCTTTCTCATCCTCTTCCTGGTAGTCGACGGTATAGGGATAGAGCTGACAATAGAAATCGTGTTCGATCACCCGATCGTCCGTCGCCAGGCTCATTCCATCCTCGGCGCTTCTATCCTGCATGTCTTTCCGTTTGGCCTTGTGCACCACTTTTCCCAGGCTGTCGTACAGCACGCCTGAAATCTCGCTGATGGAACTCAATTTGTCGTAAAAGGACCTGTAGTCAGCCAGATTATCGCCATTGGAGTTCAGCACAGTGTATACGTGGTGCTCCCGCCACACCGCCTTCCCCGGCGACTTGATCTCCATTATCATCTCTTCGTCCCGCACCACCGCCCGCGCATCTTTCCGCAGCGAATCTGGTATCAGCGCCGTACTATAGTTCTGCGCCCGTAGGGTACAGGGCGCCAGCAACAGGATATAGAAAAGTTTTCTCATACCGTCTTTTTCTTTTTGAACACGATCTGCTCGCTTTGCTTTTTAACGATATAACTAAAGAAATCGCGTAAAGTAGCATAATCTTCCGGCTTGAAATTGGCCTTGCTGAATTTGATCCTCGACCGGAACTGGATGGCATCACCATTTTTCACGATCAGGTATTCATAAAGGCCCTCATTCTCATTAAAAATTACCTTGGCCGGCTTGGGTAGCTCGTCTACCGTATATCCGTCCGGAATGTCCATGTTCAGCGTATAGATATCATCCATTACAAAAGGCATTTCCACCGGATATTTCCGCTCCGCGGATTTAAAGGGATTTTCCTTAATACCTTCATTCAGCATCGGGTTGAAATAGAACAGATCCGCACTGGAATCGGGATGGATGTCCAGATCGTATTCCACCTGCAGGGGGTCATCCGGGCGGTTGAGCGAGTCGAGTTCCAGGTTGCTGATCGCAAATTCCGGGGTATAGTCCGACTTGATCGTTTTAAAGTAATCGTCCTGGCTTTTCGTCTTCATTTCTTCCCGCAGAATGCAGGACTCATTAAACCCCGGGATGCTCTGCAGATGCCCGATCAGTCCGCTGCCTTTATCCGGCCTGGAGATGAACACGAGGGTATTCTTGGCCTCCGTCATCGAATCGGCATCCAGCGATACGTAGGACGGCATCTCCTTGCTCAGTACACGCGCATAGCCGTTATAACAACACTCGGGTAACCGGCCAAAGCCCAGCCAGGGCTCGCTGGCGTCGAGATAGTATCTGCTGGAGTCGACGGCGGCACGGCAGATCACATAGTTGAACCGGCTGAGCAGCGGATAGACCTCATTAGCAAAGCCGTGGGAACGGGTGCTTAGGATCACCGGATCGGCGACGATCTTCTCGTGCCGCAAAAGCGCTACCAATAACAGATTGAGTTCGGCCTCATTACCGTGTTTATTCTTAAATACCGTTTTCAGCGGGTCATTCAGATACAGGCTGCTATGGGCAGTACAGTTGAACTTGTCGCGCACAAAGGCAAAGATCCGCTGCGCTTTTTCCCGGTCTCCATTCGCACCCTGCAGCACCGGTTTCAGCTCCTCGTCCATCCAACCGTTGCTCTTGTCCAGATCGGCCCCGAAATCCGCCTCCTCGAGCAGGCCTTCGCTGACACTGGACCAATTGCCCATGATGTCCTTATAGTAATGTAGTTGCGTAAAATTATAGCTGGCCAGCTGGAATTCCAGGCTGGCTTCATAATTCCGTATGGAGGTCGTGAACGGTTCTTCCTTCAGGGCCGGCACGTTCTTCATCACCCAGCGATGCGTAACCACTTCGTCCTCTATCGATTCGTGGTCGTCAGCTTCCGCCCCACCGGGAAAGGTCAAATGGAACTGTACCGTCCGGCTGTCCGTCGTATTGATATCATAATTGGCGTAGCCATGCCCCAGGGTCACATATCTGAAAAAATTGGGCATATCTACCTCGTATTCGCTCCACAGGCAGGGATATTCGCCCTGGAACGACCAGGGTTGCAGATTGAACAGGAAGGGGGAGGACTGCGTATAGGTGTATTCGATGATCGCCCCTTCTTTCAACGCGGGAAAGGTGAACTTTTTTTCCACCCAATGCCGGTCCAGCTGATCGGTGAAGATCGCTTTTTCATCGACCTTCGTCTCGACGACCTTTCCATTCTCCAGGGTATAGGTCGCGGCATGCAATCCTACCAGCTTTTCGGATTCGCTGCCCGATACATAAAGGGGGATCTTGATGGTCGCCGCTTCAAATGCGCTCTGTTTGAGGATCTTCATCCGGCACGAATGTTTGAAAACCAGATCGAACCAGCCACGCGGGCTGCCTTCGAACGAGCTGGTGCCATAATCCGCGATCACCACGGCGCCGGCCGCGGAATCGGGTCCGGTAACGGTGACATTGAAGTCTTCCGGAGTTAGTTTCCCGAACTTTACCGGCAGCTTATCCTGTGCTCGCAACAGGGAGAAGAACAAGGAAAAGCATAGGGCCGTGAACAATGGTTTACAAATTCTCATGGTCAAGGTATAGGTAGTTAGGAATTAGCTACTGTTTCTTGAGCACGATCTGCTCATTCTCTTTCTTCACGATAAAAGCAAAAAAATCCCGCAGCGTGCTGTAATCCTCCGGTGCGAACCAGGCCTTGTTCAGCCTGAGGCGGCAACGCAGCTGGATCAGCCCGCCCTGGTTGGCGACGAGATACTCGAAATAGCCCTGGTCGCCATTGAAAGCTACCTTTGCCGATTGGGGCAGCTCGTCGACCACATAGCCGTCGGGGATCGTCAGCGAGAAGATATAGGTCCGGTCAAACGTATAATACATCTCCACCGGATATTTCCGCTCGGCCGCGGTAAAAGGGTTCGTGCGCCAGTCGTCCCCCATCACCGGATAGAAATAAATCAAGGACGCACCGGGCTGTTGCTGCTTCAGCAGAAAATCGTAGTGCACCTTTACCGGTTCCTCCAGACTGTCCACCGAATCGATACCTCCGTTGCTGATCTCGGCATCATCGCCCCAACTGGTCTGGATATCCTTGAAGTACTGGCCTTGACCTTTTTCAGCAACCTGGCGGCGTATATTGTAGGATTCCAATTTCCCCGGGGTCGACTGCCAGCTTCCGGCCAACCCTTTGTCCGTGCCGGCCATCAACACCATCGTGAGCTTGCTTTCCTTGAGCGAATCGGCCCAGAAATACACCGAGCCCGAATCCGTTTTGCTGATGATGCGGGCATGACCGTTATAACAATCGGGAGCCAGGGTACCGAAACCCAGCTTAGGCCGGGCGGCGTCCAGGTAATAGACCTTATCACCGAGATGCAGCCGCACGATCACGTAGTTGAGCTTTTCCAGGATAGGATAGGTAGCCAGATTGAACCCGTAATCACGGGTGCTGAGCAGCACGGGATCGGCCTCAAAACCCTTCTTGCGGAGCAGGCCGGTCAACAGCAGATTGATCTCGCCTACGTCCCCGCTATTGTTGCGCATGACATCCCTGAGGTTCGTGCGGACATATTTGCCGTAGCTGGTACAGGTAAAATGCTGGCTAATGTAGTAGTATACCGCCTTGGCCGTTGCCAGAGAACTGCTTCCTTGGGGTATTTTGTCGGCCAGCCCGGCAATGTAATAATCGTCGGCATTCAGCGCCCCGCCGAATGCATCTTCCGTCAGCAGTTCCTCGGTTGCCTTGGCCCAGGTGTTGGTACGGGCGATGCTTTCTTCCCCATTGTAGATGCCTGATTCCTGAAAGCTGATCTTATCGATATAATTGTCCGGAGTGGTCAAAAATCGCTCCACTGTGAAGGCCGGAATATCCTTCATGACCCAATCGTGTTTGATCGTGACGGCGCTCACGGTTAGATCATGGTCCGGCACCCCCATGCCGGAGGATTGATCCGCCTTCTCCGTGACCGCATAAGTTCCATTCCCTGTCGATCCCCTATCTATCGCATACGGATGAACGCCCTGCCGCACGAGCACATAGTTAAGCGTCTGCGGTATCTCGACATGGTATTCGCTGGACAGGCAGGGGTAATGTACCGACTGGAATTCCCATGCCGGAAGATTAAAATCGTAGGGCGATGTAATGGTATAGGTATATTCCAGGATCGATCCCTCCTTAACGCCGGGCACCGAGAATTTCGCCTCTGTCCATTTCTTATCTGTCCGTGTGGAATAAATATCTTTGGGATCCAATTTTGTCGACAGCAGCTGTCCATTCTCAAGGTTATAGGCAACGGCGGAAACGTTGCTGAGCTTCTCCACATCCTCGTCTATCCCGCCGTATAGTCTGACGCCCACCGTCGCCAGGTCAAAGGCCTTCTTATTTAGAATTTTGATCCGGGTCTGACGGATATAGACATAGGAGAACCAGCCATTCTTATTCCCGACGAAATGCACATCCCCCAGATCGGCGAGGATCACGGCGTTGGTATTACTGTCGATAATGGTGGCGGCGGGAAGCGTGAAATCCGCGGGGGTCAGTTTTCCCAGCATATGCTTAGCTTTGCCCTGGGCAAAGAGACGAAGGGCGCAGAGGCATAGACATAGGATGGCCAATGGGGCAATCGACTTACGGCTTATCATAAGTGGTGTTAGGGTATAAACGACAACAATATAGAAAAAACCGTGATATTATTCTGCTCTTTAGGGGCAAAAAATAAAATAGTTGACTAAAAACGATCATACGTACTGCGTCAAACAATGGAGCCGGGAGCTGGGTTTCGACCATTGCGGTATCGCCCGCGCCGTCCGCCTGGAGGATGATGCGCGCAGGCTGGAACAATGGCTGAACAAAGGCATGCAGGGAACCATGCGGTATATGGAAAATCATTTCGACCTGCGGATCGACCCTTCCCGGCTGGTACCGGGGGCGAAATCGGTCATCACCCTGCTGATGAACTATTTTCCCGGCGCGGAACAGCAACCCGATGCACCGCAGGTGGCCAAATATGCCTTCGGGAACGACTACCACGAGGTCATCCGCGCCCGGCTGAATCAATTGCTCGACAAGATGCGGGCGGCATTCGGCGACATCGACGGACGTGGCTTCGTGGACAGCGCCCCCGTCCTGGAACGCAGCTGGGCCGTGCGTAGCGGGCTGGGCTGGATCGGCAAGAATGGCAACCTGCTGCATAAACAGGCGGGTTCGTTCTTCTTTATCGCCTCGCTGATCGTCGATCTCGAGCTCGACTACGATGCACCTTTCGCCGGCGATTACTGCGGAACCTGCCGGCGGTGTATCGACGCCTGTCCTACCGACGCCATTGACGAGGGCAAGGTCATAGACGGCAGTAAATGCATCTCTTACTATACCATCGAGCTCAAGGATCTCCTGATCCCCGATGCGCAAAAGGGGCGCTTTGACAACTGGCTCTTCGGCTGCGATACCTGCCAGGACGTATGTCCCTGGAACCGTTTTGCCCAGCCCAACGCGGAACCCGCTTTTACCCCCATCCCGGCGATCCTGAACTTCAAGACCAGGGATTGGGAAGAGCTCACGGAAGAAAAATTTCGGGAACTGTTTCGCCATTCGGCCATCAAACGAACCAAATACAGCGGCATACGCCGCAATCTGCATTTTCTCGAGGGATCATTTCCTGCCGGGGATGATCACCAGCCGGATGCCGGTGTATAACAAGTGCTGATCGCCTACACCCTGTGTATTCACCAGCGGTGTCAGGCCATACTGGATCTGCGGCCCCACCTGGATATTGACGCCATGGAACGGCAATCCTACGAGCAGCGCGGACCCGACGGTAACTTGCGTCTTGTTGACGACGTCGCCCTCTTTGGAATATAACCCCGTCTTGGCATTGTAGAACAGGGCGCTGGCTCCCATCAGCCGCGACAGCGAAACGTTGCCTTCTACAAATATGGGCAGGAGCCGGCTCTTGTTGACCTTCCATTGCAACCCCACGGGTAATTCCAGGAAATAGTATTTGTTGATCACACTCCGGGTATCGCCTGCAGAGTACATGGCAGCGGTTGCGGCCGTTTGCACGGTGGTGGCAAGAAGATAGGAGACCGACGATTGCACATACGTCGTTACCTGCTGGCCGACGCTGATGCGGTTCGAATAATAATGCAGATTCATCCCTGTATTGAAGATCCACCGGTCGCTGAGCGGCCGTTGCAGATAGATGCCGCCCTCGAACGAGGCTTCGGGCTGAACGTTGGAGATATAATGGTTACTCGGAGAAGTAGCGTTGCTGATGGTGTAAAAAGAGGTGGTGCTCGGCGCCAGTGCGCTCCGCGCCTGTTCGCTGTTCAGCCGGTTCAGTCTCGACAGGCCTCCCCCGGCGACAAAACCCGCTTCCCAGCGCCGTAGAGGATGCAATAGTCCGGCCATCGCGGCGCTATTGCTTTTTTTCGTGTTCAGTGCCGACGCCTGCACCTGCGGGGTCAGCCGCTGATCGGCCAGCCCGGGGAGAAAGAACCAGGCAGCCGGCTTTTTTGGTCCCGCAGCCTGTGGTCGCCCGGCAGGTTCTGCCTGCCCGGCAGGTTCCGACCGTCCGGCAAGTTCCACCCGTCCGTCAGGTTCCGACCGTCCGGTAGTGGCGGCCTCACCCAAAGCTGCTGTTTGATCGCCAAGTGACGTCTCGCCGGCCCGAACATGTCTATCCCGCCGATCGTGCTCGGCAATCGACATCCGGCCTGCCGATCGCGAGCTGCCGGCCCTCGCCACGGACAAGTCGGTAGGACCACCCCCAGCCGTCCGTCCGGCCTGCGCCATGCTCCTGGCCGCTGCATCCGCCCCCCCCGTGGGCCGGCTGACTACAGAACTGCCCGCTGCGCTGTTGTCCGCCGCCGGTCCGCTCGCCACACCGCTGCCGGCTATAGGATGCGTAGTCTTCCCGTCCGCAGGTTTAGCAGGGGTATCAACGTGACGCCAGTAGAGGCCTGCAGCGGCAGCCACAAATACCGCCGGCAGCAGATACCGCCAGAGGAACGCGGACCGCCTCCGCCGTTTGACCACAACGGCTTTCTCTATGTTTACCCACACAGACTCCGGTGGACGGAACTCGAGTTCCTCCATTTTCTGCTGTATCGCCTTCTCAAATTTAGGGTCGTACATAGGTCGATTCATTTTTGTTGGCAGCCGTATACTTGCGTATCCAGCTGATCAGTAAACTCCGGGCCCGCGCATATTGGCTGCGGCTCGTCCCCTCTTTGATACCTAATATCTTTCCGATCTCCACATGACTGTATCCCTCGACGGCATGCAAGTTGAAGATCGCCTGATAGCCTGGTGGCAGCTGCCGGATCAGATCGGCCAGCTCCTTGGTATTCAGGGAGACTTCGGGATCTTCATCCGACACCGGATGCAGGACGCTATCGGTGAACAACAATTCCGTTTGATACCGGCTATTTTTTTTCAGGTAGTTGATGGCCGTATTCACCATGATCCTGCGTATCCATCCGCCCAGCTCCCCGGAGAAAGCAAACTGATGCAAATTCTTGAAAACCATGATAAAGCCTTCTTGTAACACATCCTCCGCATCTACCATCGACTTGGTATAGCGATAACACACCCCCAGCATCGCGCCCGCAAAATGCTCATAGAGCTGCTTTTGTGCAACCCCGTCGCCCTTCAGACAGTCTTTGACGAGCTGGTGATGATCCATCTTCTCTTATTGAATGTGTTGACAAGAAAACCGGCTGCTTCGTTGCATTCCTTAACTTTACGGCCATGATTTCATTGACCGAAAGGGACCGGCAGGTGATCTGGCACCCTTATACCCAGCACAAGGGCTTTTTACCCCCCATCCCCATCGTAAAAGGTAAAGGTACTCTCTTATTCGATGACAAAGACAATGCCTATATCGACGCGATCAGCAGCTGGTGGGTCAATATCCATGGTCATTCGCATCCTCATATAGCAGAAAAACTGTATCACCAGGCCCTCCAGCTGGAACATGTGATCTTTACCGGATTTACCCACGAGCCCGCCGTAACTCTGGCGGAACGCCTCCTGCCCATTCTTCCGGGCCATTTCAGCCGGGTCTTTTATTCGGACAACGGCTCCACCGCCGTAGAGGTCGCCATCAAGATGGCCGTCCAATACTGGGGAAACCGCCATGACCAGGACGCCACAGCCAGGCGACGCCATAAGATCCTCGCTTTTCATCATAGTTATCACGGGGACACCTTTGGCGCAATGAGCGTGAGCGAACGCAGCGTGTTTACCGAAGCCTTCCGCGATTACCTTTTCGAAGTGGTGTTCATCGACACCCCTTCTCCCGACAATATCTACGAGCTGCTGCGTCAGGTCCGGGAGCAGGCGCCGGAGATCGCCTGTATCATCTACGAACCGCTGCTCCAGGCTGCCGGCGGAATGCGGATGTATGACGCCGCATCGCTCGACCTGCTGCTCACCGAGATCGCAGGCCAGGGCATATTGACGATCGCCGATGAGGTCCTCACCGGTTTCGGCCGCACGGGTAAACTGTTTGCGGGCGAATACCTCCGGCACAAGGCCGATATCATCTGTTTGAGCAAAGGGCTCACCGGCGGCACCATGGCCCTCGGCGTCACCGCCACGACGACACCCGTCTTCGAAGCCTTTCTCAGCGACGACAAGCGCAAGACGCTTTTCCACGGACATTCCTTTACCGCCAATCCCCTCGCCTGCTCCGCCGCCCTTGCCAGTCTCGACCTCCTCCTCGACGAAGACTGCCTGCGGCGCATCGACCGCATCGCCCGGCGGCAGGAGGCCTTCCTGGAGACCCTTGGATCCTATCCCATCGTCCGGAACGCCCGCTCCCTGGGTACCGTAGTAGCCTTCGAGCTGAATACCGGCCGTGACGAATACATAAACGCTATCGGTCCCCGGCTCACACAGGAAGCACTGGCCGCCGGCATCTATCTCCGACCGTTAGGCAACACCGTCTATTTCATGCCACCGTATTGTATCACCGAAAAAGAAATGGACCAGGTCTATGATTTCCTGGTCCATTGCCTGATCAGTTATTCAAAAAATACCGTTACATCCTGATGGGGATCTTCACCTTGGTCTTCTCCCAGGCCATCGTGATGTCACGGCTGTTTACCGTCATGGTCCACTGCTCTACCGGCGTACTCAGGGTTTCCACGGGCACGTCGACCTTCAGAACGTCCTGATCCGCATGCTGGTCATGTTGCGTCCCCCACATGGTCACATTGCTGTTGAGGATGATCGTCCAGCTGGTGGGGTTAGGTACAGCGAAGATCGAATATTTCCCGGCCTTCACAGGCTTGCCGGCAAAGGTCACGTCCTTCTCGAAGGTTACTTCGGTCGGCTCGTCCGCGCCGCAACGATAGGTTTTGCCAAAGGGAACCAGCTTACCGAAGATCTCGCGCCCCTTCATATACGGGCGGCCATAGGTGATCGTGATGTCCCTGGTCCGGATGGTGTCATGCGGACTTTTGGGATGGCTGGGTTGTGCATAGGCTGCCGATCCGGCCAGCAAGAAGGCAAACAAGCATAGAATAGCATGTCTAACTCGCATATGGTGGTTTTTTTAGTGACAAGAAGGGCGGGTAGGGCCTAAAAGGGGTCTTAAAGTTAACGCGTATTTTCCACATAGCGTTTCAGCGCGTTCAAAGATTCTTCCATCGCAGGCCCCAGTTTCCGGTCGTACACAAAAACTCCTAACTTCTCCCACGGATACCAGCGAAAATGCAGATCGAACCACCATTCCACGGAAACGCTGTCGGGATAGGTCTGGTAGACATCGATCACGCCTGCATATTGTTTGCCGCCTTTGAGGTCCCATCTCAAGGTGATCCCCTGCGTATCGACCGCCGTTTCCTCGACCGAAAGCTGGTCGGAATGCATCCAGGCGCCTTTTCCATCGGCCGGGTCCGACCACGCTTTATGGGTAAGCTGCGGAGAGTTGACAAATTCATTCCACTGCGTCCACGACCGCAGGTCGCTCACTGTCGCCAGCGTCTTCTGGCGCGAAGCCGCAATATTCACCACCCGGATCACGCGGGCCGACGACGGGAAAAGCAGGCTCAGGAGCGTCATCACTACGAACAAAACAAAAAGCGCCAATATCCCAAAGCGAATAAGTCGAACTATTTTCATAAACAAATTTAAAAAGGCGGTAGCCTTCCGGCACATTTACTCCCATTTAAAAACCTTAACGGCCACGGCATAGGTCCCGATACCCCAGAGGGCAAGGATCGCCAGCTGCTTCCAGCAGTCGGTGAGATGCGCTCCTTCGAACGCCACATTCCGTAAAGCGTCGTTGAGTTGTTTGAGCGGAAGGATCTCGCAGAACTTTTGCAGCCATTTGGGGAACACGTCCGTCGGGAAAAAGGTGCCGGCCAGCAGGAACTGCGGCAGGGTGAACAGGTTCGCGAACGGCGGGATCGTGCTCTCGCTTTTAGCAACGCTGCTGATGATAAACCCAAAACCCATGAAAACGATGAGCCCGAAAAGACTCAGCACTATCAGTTCCAAAAACGTCACCCAGCCATGGACAAGCGTGAAATGGAACCCGACCTTCCCGATGGCGATGATGACCACGGCCGTGATCAGCTGGAACACCACGCGCGCGATGCCCTCACCAAGGACGATATACGGCTTGCCGATGGGCGTGGCATAGTATCGTTTCAAGACCAGCTGCTGCCGCAGGCTGAAGAATAAAAAGGCAACCCCGAACACCGCCGCGCTCAACAGTGAAAAACCCAGCATACCGGGCAGGATGAAATCGATCTCCGAATATTCCCTGCCGGGGATCTGCGGCAGTTGCTGGATCACGATGGGCCGGTATCGCATCGGCATGCCGCTCTCGACGAACTGCTCGAGCACCTGCGCCAGCGCCGCCTGCAGGATACGGTATTTATCCGCACTGGCGGAAGACGTCTGGGTACGAACCGTGTATTGCGTGATATTGGCGGAAGATTTCGCGGAATCGACCCAAACCACCGCGGCGATCCGGCCACGCTCCAGATCATGACGAATAGCAGCCGTATCATGGTCGTCCGAGAGCTTCACCAGGGGCCCCTTGATGAGCCATTTGATCACCGAGGATGATGAGTCACGTTGATTGGCCAGCGCGATCGAGACACTCGGTGCGCCCCCGCCGATAAATCCAAACACCAAAATGAACACAAGCGGAAAACCGAAACTAAAAGCAACAGCACTGGGGTTCCGCAAGATCGCCATGAAACTTGCTTTGGCGATTGCCAGCATGGCCCTTAGCTGGGAGTAATTGTTTGCCATAATCATTCTATAGTGAGATCGAACGGGAGACGCGTCTCCGTCACGCCGATCATGCTCTTGACTTTTTTCAGGGTGATCCAGGTACGATAACCGTCTTCACCGATCTCTTCTTTCACTGCGGCCTTCATCCCCGATGACCGTTTGTAGGTTCCCAACAGCCGGTCGATAAAGCTCTTGGGCTCGGGATATTCCACCAGCCGGTAATCACTGGTCTTCGCCATCCGCGCAGCACAGTCGATCGCATCCTGCAACGTACCGATCCGGTCCACCAGCCCGAGCGAAAGCCCCATGGTGCCGCTCCACACCCGCCCCTGCGCGATGCTGTCCACAAAGGCGAGGTCTTTTTTCCGCCCATCGGCAACCCGCGTCTTGAAATCGGTATAGATGGTATCGATGGATTCCTGGATCAAGGTCCGCTCCACGGGCGAGAGCGGCCGCACATTGGACAACATGTCGGCTTCCGGCGCCGTCTTCACGCCGTCGAAGGTCACCCCTAATTTGCTTTTAAAGAAGCCCTGCATATTGGGTACCAGCGTGAACACACCGATGGATCCGGTGATCGTCCCCGGCATGGCAAAAATGGAGTCTGCGTTGCAAGAGAGATAATAGGCGCCCGAAGCGGCAACATCCCCGAATGAAACGATCACCGGTTTCTCCCTGCGGGCGAGCGTTATCTCGCGCCAGATATCCTCGCTGGCCAGCGAGCTGCCGCCGCCGGAATTGACGCGGATCACGATCGCTTTGACGTCTTTGTCGAACCGCGCCTTGCGGACCAGCCAGCGATAAGTGTCGGAACCAATCTCCTCCCGTTCACCTTTACCTTCCACTACATCACCTTCGGCATAGATCAGGCTGATCTTGTCCTTCCCCATAGCCTTGTAGTTGACGGCCTTGGCATATTTTCCCATCGGAACGTAATTGTTCCAGGAATGCGCATCGACATCCGTGAGCTTCCTGATCTCATCTTTGACCTCGTCGTCATACTTCAACCCGTCTACTAGCCCATACTTCAACGCATCGGAAGGAAAATTGATCAGGTGTTCGTCGACGCATTTGCGCAATAGGGCGGTATCGAGACCGCGGCTGCCCGCCGTGGTATGCAGCACCCGGTTGAACAGGTCGTTCAATAGCGCGGTGAGCTGAAGCCGGTTCGCATCCGTCATATGGTCTTCGCGCAACGGCTCCGTAGCGCTTTTAAACTTACCCGCATAGAAGACCTGCGGGTCGATCTCCAGCTTCTGCAACGCCGTTTTCAGATACAGCATCTCGGATGCAAAACCTTTCCATTCCAGGTCACCCTTGGGATTGCAATAGATCTTGTCCGCCGCCGTTGCGACATAATAAGCTTTCTGCGTGATCCCCTCGCCGTAAGCGATGATGAACTTCCCGCTTTTTTTAAAGTCGACCAGCGCATGCCGGAGCTCTTCGTTCGTGGCGAAGCCATTGGGGTCGTTGTTACATTTGATGTAAATTCCTTTGACGGCGGAATCGGTCCTGGCATAATGGATCAGCCGGACAACGTCATAAAGGCCGGGAACATCGTATTGGTCATCGGAACCCAGATCGGATAGCGGGTTATCCTGCGCCTGTTCTTTAAAGGTCTGGCTGAGATCCAGTACCAGCACGGCCTTTGCTCCTACCTCGGGTTTGCTTGGAGACAATAGGCTGCCCGCCATGCCAACCAGGATGATCACAACGATCACTGTGAAGACCAGCAACGCAAGCAGCGCCGCAAAAAACGATTTAAAAAAGCCCCTCATGTGTGGATGTTATTTTTTCAACCGAAATCCAAAAATAAAGATATTTGGGCCCCCGAAAGTAACGAATCTATGAATAGCTCCTATTTATTGATAGGTGGCAACGAAGGAGACCGAAAGGCGGCGCTGTCCGAAGCCCGCACCCGGATCTCGGCTGCCGGCACCATCCGGCAGGCGTCGTCCCTGTATGAGACTGCCCCCTGGGGCCGAACCGATCAGCCCTGGTTCCTGAACCAGGCCCTGCACCTGGAGACTCCTGCCGATGCCCCTACCCTGCTGAAAACGCTGCTGCACATCGAAGAAAGCATGGGCCGGAAACGGCTGGAAAAATATGGCTCCCGGCGCATCGATATAGATATTCTTTTTTTTAATGATGCGATCGTTCGTCTGCCGGACCTCGTCATCCCTCACCCGGAGATCGCCAACCGCCGGTTCGTACTCGAACCGCTCAATGAGATCGCCCCGGATCATTATCATCCTGTTCTGCACTTGTCGGTACGGGAATTGCTATTGGCCTGTACGGACCGCCTGGAGGTAAAAAAAATATGAGGTACCATTTTATCGCGATAGAAGGGAATATAGGGGCCGGAAAGACCACGCTGGCGCATCTGCTCGCCCGGCATTACAATGCCCGGTTGATCCTCGAGCAATTCGCCGACAATCCCTTTCTGCCGAAATTCTATGAAAACCCCGCGCAATATGCGTTTCCACTCGAGCTGTTCTTTATGGCCGAACGGTATAAACAGCTCAAAGAGCTGGTGCAGATCGGCGATCTTTTCCAGACCGTCACCATCTCGGACTACCTGTTCACCAAATGCCTGCTTTTCGCCCGGGTCAACCTGCCCGAACAGGAATACAAGCTCTACCAGAAACTTTTCGAGATCCTGTCCACACAGCTCGTACAACCCGAACTGCTGATCTATCTGCATGCACCGGTGTCGAAACTGCAGGCCAATATCCGCAAACGGAACCGCTCCTATGAGCAGGCCATCCCCGATGGATACCTGCTGAATATCCAGGAGACCTATACACAATATATCCGTCAGCACAATACCCGGACGATCTTCGTCGACGTCGGCAACGCCGATTTCCTGGGCAATGAAGCGCATCTCCGGGTGATCACGGACGCGCTGGACAACGACTTCGACGAGAAACATAATTATTTTACGTTACCTTAGCATACATTTTAGTTTACCTTAACAGCATGGAAAACGAGGAACGACGACTAACCGCTCTGGACGTTTTACGCATCACTGAATACCGACACTTTATCCTGGCCCGCTTCTTCTACGTTATGGCCCTTCGCATGGTCACCACCATCGTAGGCTGGCGCATCTACGAGATCACCCGCAATCCCCTCGCCATCGGACTCATCGGCCTCTCCGAATTCATCCCTGCTTTCTGTCTCGCTCTCCCCGCAGGACATGTCATCGACAAAAGCGACAAACGCTCGCTCCTGCTCCGTACTACCTTGTTCTACCTGCTTTGCGTAGTAGGCCTGCTGGCGTTGTCGTTCGGCCCGATCTCCGGGCATCTTCAAAACCATTGGATCCAATGGCTGACCTATAGTATCATCTTCTGCACCGGCGTGATCCGGGCCTTCGCCGGACCCACGCTGAGCGCCATCATCGCGCAGATCGTCCCGAAAGAAAAGCTGCCCGGTGCAGTGACACTCAACACCAGCGCCTTTCTGTTCGCCTCCGTACTGGGACATGCCACGGCCGGCTTCCTTATCGCGCACACCAGCTATCTGATCTGCTTTAGCGTCGTCGGCGCCTACGTGCTCGTCGCCTGGATGATGCTCTTCACCCTCTCACCCAAGCAGGTCATGGTCATCCGGGATGTCAAACCCTGGGAA
Source organism: Puia sp. (assembly GCA_035946435.1). Taxonomy (GTDB): domain Bacteria; phylum Bacteroidota; class Bacteroidia; order Chitinophagales; family Chitinophagaceae; genus Puia. Next base: position 40,237 of record DASYZH010000335.1, read on the forward strand.
AGCATCAAGGAAGGTCTGCGTTTTGTCCTGCATACCCGCGAAGTGCTGGGCGCACTGGCCCTCGATCTCTTCGCCGTGCTGTTCGGCGGCGCGGTTGCCATGATCCCCGTGTATGCCCGCGATATCCTCAAGGTAGGACCCATAGGTTTCGGCTGGCTGAATGCCGCCGATGACATCGGCTCGATCGTCATGCTCACGATCCTTACACTCTGGCCACTCAGGCGCAGGCAGGGCTATATCCTGCTGTATGCCGTCTTCGGATTCGGCGTCTGCATCATCGTCTTCGGCCTTTCCAAGCTCTATTTACTTTCCTATTTCGCGCTGATCTGCGCCGGCATGATGGACGGCATCAGCGTCGTCATCCGCGGCACCATCGTGCAGGTCAAGACCCCCGACCCGATGCGCGGACGGGTATCAGCGGTGAATTCCATGTTCATCAATTCCAGCAACGAGCTCGGTTCTTTCGAGAGCGGGGTCATGGCCAAACTCATGCGCGTGGTGCCCTCCGTAGTCTTCGGCGGATGTATGACGATTGCCGTGGTGGTCACCACCTGGTTCCGCGCCCCCAGTTTACGTAAGATGCAATATTAGATTAGATTAGATTAGTCTACTGCCGCCATCAGTTTCTCCAGCACGAAATAGACGATCGGACAGAACGTCGAATTCTTTTGCGTAAGCGTCGCCCGCTTCACCAGTACATCCTCATCGGTATAGGGGAACCGCTCGCAATCAGAGGGCCGGACATCATAGATGCCGCAATAGTTATCAGGCCCAAGAAAAGGGCACGGCACCGACCGCGTCACATAATCTCCGTCTTCATCGAGACGAAGATAGCGTTCGATGAACTCGCTTTCTTTAAGCTGCAAATGCCGGGCGATCCGCTTGATGTCCGGCGTCTTGAACCGCGGCGAATAGCTTTTGCAACAGTTAGCGCATTGCAGACAGTCGATGCGCTCGAATGCCTCCTCATGGAGCTCGGGCAACTTCTCCAAAATGCGGTTTCTTTTGGGGGCCTTGTCCGCTTTCTCCAGCCAGCGTTTGTACAACTTTTGCCGGTCAGCGGATTTTTTCTGCCAGTTATTTAATAAATCTGTCATATATAAGCGTTTGCACTCAATTAACAAGCCTACGGCAATAGACCGCTGCAAAGGTGCGTTATTTGCTTTATTTTTGAAGTCGTGGAAAACCTCAGAGAACAAATATTGCTCCTCATCAGCACTCCGCTATACCTTATCATTATCGGGCTGGAGATCCTGCTCACTAATTATGGTCATAGCCATCATGAACATCCTTCACGTGGGCATGATCATCATTCCCATTCCCGCAAGACCTATACCTGGAAAGATACACTCACAAACGTCTACCTGATGCTCCTCAACGGCGGCATCGACCTGCTGTTCCGCGCCGTTACGCTCGTGGTTCTCGGCGCCTGCTACCAGCATCACTGGCTTTCGGTCACCAATGTCTTTTCCTATTGGCTCCTGCTGCTGCTGGGTGAGGATTTCGTCTACTACTGGCTGCACCGCTGGGACCACGAGATCCGCTTTTTCTGGGCCGTGCATGTCACGCATCATTCGTCCGAACACTTCAATTTTACGGTAGGTTTCCGGTCTTCGGTCTTCCAGCCGCTCTACCGTTTCGTCTATTTCATTCCGCTGGCATTCCTGGGTTTTCGACCGCTGGATATCGTTTTTATGTATTCCGCCACGCAGATCTGGGGCATCTTTGTCCACACCGAGCTCATTGGCAAGATGGGCTGGCTGGAATATATCCTCGTGACCCCTTCCCATCATCGCGTACATCACGCTTCGAACAGCAAATACCTCGACCGGAATATGGGCATGTTCCTCATCATCTGGGACCAGCTTTTTGGGACCTTTCAGGCTGAATTGCCGGAGACCGAATATGAGGCCGTTAAGTTTGGGCTGACCAAGCCCCTGGAGCAAACCGGCCCGGTCAACATCGTCTTCCACGAGTGGCAGGCCATCGGCAAGGACCTGGCCCGGCAGGATATCGGCTGGAAGGAAAAGTGGCAGTATGTCTTTGGTCCTCCCGGCTGGAGCCACGACGGCAGCCGGTTGACAAGCGATCAGCTCAGAGAGGCGGAATCCGTTGATTCTCTTGACTTTGCGACTGACCCGCAATTTTAGAAACCCGCCCCGAAGGGCGGTTTGCGCCCCCGGCGCAGATTTTTAATTCGGTTTTAATTATCCCCAAACCCCTTTTCGGGTTTTACGCGGTAATTTCGTGCAAGCAATTCATTCCTGCTAACGCACGAATAGTTTAGCATTCAATTTTTAGGGTTTAGGGGTTTTTAAGAAAATGGGCCAGCTCCAGTTTGTCAAGATCGGAGCGGCCCATTTTCAATTATGTCCGGGTGGCCGGAGGCCACCCGGGCGCTCGTCCCGATTTTTCAAAGTTAGGACGGCCTTTTTTCATTTAATGACGCAGGGCGCCCGCTGTCCGCCTCCTCTTTATTCACCTGTACTCCCCACACTGCGCAATACCTTCCCGGATGCCACAGGCATCGTCCGAAGGACCGACATTAGCCCTTTGCGGTCAATGCGGTACCTTCCCACAAAACCGCATTGACCGCACATTTTCTGCGTCAAGCATCGTAACTTTGCCAATCTTTTCAAATGGTCAACCTCTATATCTAATTATGAATCTATTCGAACAACAGGCGAATGAATTTGCCGGTCGTCATATCGGCCCTGATGAACAGGAAACTTCCGGCATGCTGAAAACCATCGGTGTTGCGTCCCTCGACGAGCTCATCGACCGGACCATCCCGGCCTCGATCCGTGCGGGCAAACCGCTGAACATCCCCGGCCCCTTCAGCGAACACCAATATCTCAACTCGCTGCGCCAGATCGCATCGCAGAACAAAGTCTTCAAGTCCTATATCGGCCAGGGCTACTACGACATGATCATCCCCAGCGTGATCCTTCGCAACGTATTCGAAAACCCGGGCTGGTATACGCAGTATACCCCCTACCAGGCCGAGATCTCCCAGGGACGGCTGGAAAGCCTGCTGAACTACCAAACCATGGTGGCCGATCTCACAGGGCTTCCCCTGGCCAATGCCTCGCTGCTCGACGAAGGCACTGCAGCCGCCGAAGCCATGACCATGTTCTTCAACCTCAAGAACAAAGATCATGATCATATCACGACGCCCAGATTCTTTGTCGACGCCAATATCTTCGCCCAGACCAAAGACCTCCTGCTGACCCGGGCAGAACCCGTGGGTATCGAACTGGTCATCGGCGATTTTCGGAAGGTCACGCTGGACAACAGCTATTTTGGCGCCATCGTTCAATATCCCGATAGCAACGGCGCCGTTCATGACTATCGCACCTTTATCGGGCAGGCACATGCCGCCGGCGCCTACGTGGCGATGGCCACCGATCTGCTGGCGCTCACCCTGCTGACGCCCCCCGGTGAACTGGGCGCCGATGTCGCCATCGGCACCGCCCAGCGTTTCGGCATACCCATGGGCTTCGGTGGTCCGCATGCCGCCTTCTTTACCGCGCGGGACGAATTCAAACGCGCGATCCCCGGCCGTATTATCGGCGTCAGCGTCGACGCCCAGGGTAACCGCGCCCTGCGGATGGCCCTGCAGACCCGCGAACAGCACATTAAACGCGAGAAGGCTACCTCCAATATCTGTACGGCCCAGGCCCTGCTCGCCAATATGTCTGCCATGTATGCCGTCTACCACGGCCCGGAAGGTCTCACCCGCATCGCTAAACGCGTTAGCCTGCTGACCCGCACACTCGCGAAAGAACTCGAAGAACTAGGCTATCCCAATCTCAACGAATACTATTTCGATACGATCCGCATCAAGGTGAAGGACACCGCCGCACTCCGGCATACCGCGGAAACCTATGGTCTCAATTTCCACTATGCCAGCGGCACCGTCGGCATCTCGCTCGACGAGACCACGACCCAGGAAGACGTGCTCAATATCCTTTCGGTCTTTGGAGAACTCGCCGACAATTCGCTGGTCTCAGCCACATTCGACGTCGACGACACGCTGACCAATATTCCCTCCGCCGTCACCCGGACTTCCGAGTTCCTGACACATCCCGTTTTCAATACCTACCATTCCGAGACCAAAATGATGCGCTATCTGCGCAGTCTCGAGGTCAAAGACCTCTCGCTCAATACGTCCATGATCTCCCTGGGATCCTGCACGATGAAACTCAATGCCGCGACGGAGCTGATACCTGTGAGCTGGCCTGCCTTCGGCGGTCTCCATCCGTTTGCTCCTGCCGACCAATGGAAAGGCTATCGCCGCATCCTCACCGAGCTGGAAGAATGGCTCAGCGAGATCACCGGCTTCGCGGCAACTTCGCTCCAACCCAATAGCGGCGCGCAGGGGGAATACGCCGGCCTGCTGACCATCCGCGCCTATCACAACGCCCATAACGGCGCACATCGTGACGTGCTGCTGATCCCCATTTCCGCACACGGCACCAACCCCGCCAGTGCGATCATGGCCGGGATGAAAGTCGTCGTGGTAAAAAGCGACGACGACGGTCATATCGACGTCACCGACCTGAAAGAAAAAGCAAATCAATACAAAGACCGGCTCGCCGGCCTCATGGTCACCTATCCTTCTACGCACGGGGTGTTCGAAGAGGCCATCGTGGAAATCTGCCGCATTATCCACGATAACGGCGGTCTCGTCTATATGGACGGCGCCAACATGAACGCCCAGGTCGGTCTGACCAGCCCCGGCCGTATCGGCGCCGACGTGTGCCACCTCAACCTCCACAAGACCTTCGCCATCCCCCATGGCGGCGGCGGTCCCGGCATGGGTCCCATTTGCGTTACGGAGAAGCTGAAACCCTATCTCCCCGGACATGTCGTGAATGTAGAGACCGGCCTGCGGATCGTAGGCAACACGGACGCGGTGACAGGATCGGCAGGGCATGCCGTCTCGGCGGCTCCCTTTGGATCTGCCAGCATCCTGCTGATCAGCTACGCTTATATCAAGATGCTGGGTGCCGAAGGGCTCACTAACGCCACCCGCTATGCGATCCTGAATGCCAACTATATGAAGGCGCGGCTGGAGAAGAAATACAAGATCCTGTACACCGGTGCGGGCGGCACTTGCGCCCATGAGTTCATCGTCGACCTCCGCCCCTTCAAAACCAGCGCCGGTATCGAAGCGGAAGACGTCGCCAAACGGCTCATGGATTATGGCTTCCACGCGCCGACCCTTAGCTTCCCCGTACCGGGCACGATCATGATCGAACCCACGGAAAGTGAAGATAAAGCCGAGCTCGACCGTTTCTGCGACGCCATGCTCAGCATCCACGAGGAGATCACCGCGATCGAAGAAGGCAAGGCGGATAAGACCGATAACGCGCTGAAGAACGCACCGCACACCCAGCACGTGATCATCGCCGAAGAATGGAAACACGCTTATACCCGTAACCAGGCAGCCTTCCCGCTGCCCTATGTACGCGAGAACAAATTCTGGCCCAGCGTCGCGCGTGTCAACAACACGGTGGGCGACCGGAATCTCATTTGTACCTGCGAGCCGGTAAGCTCGTACCAAGATATCGAAGTGACCAAAACCCCGGCATAATAGCACCAAAACCCCGGCTACACCGGGGTTTTTTTATCGCTCCAGCCTCGCAACGAGGTAGATCTTCACTTAATAAGAAGCCTGCAGAACATTGAGCAACAGTGGATTACTCGCAGATCCATCAACCCCGCTCAAGAAGATGGTATACGCATTCCCCAAAGCCAGGGAGACATTGCCCATGGATACGATCACACTATCCGTACCCGCCACCTTGGCGGTAATGGTATAGGTCGCCGGCGTGGTCGTTTGAAAACCGTTCAGCAAATTGTTGCTCGCATTGTCGGCCGTGGTTCGGCTTTGTTGCACGACCGTACTGTTCAAATACAGGTCCACGTTCGGATGGGTTGAACAAAGATTGAAGAAACGGAAGTTCGCCAGGGTCGAGGACAGGTTGCTGAAATCGTCCTGGATCGACAAGGACCGTACTGCACCGGTTTGCGGGACAGTATAGATCATCAACGTATAGAAATTGAGGGTATCGAAAGCGAAGTTGGGGATCTCGGTGAGTAAGCTATCCGATGTGGCCGCCTCGAACTTGATGTCATAGGTGCCGGGACGTACCGTACCATATTTATGCGAATACTGGCCAGGGGCAATTCCAGCCGTCACCGTGGCGGCCGTATCGTTCAGCAAAACCGTTATATTAGAAGATAAAGCGGAACCATTGATCAGGGACAAATAGGTTACAGGGCTGGTCGTCAGGGTGGCGCCGGTCTTCGAGCAACCCGTTGGCAGGAAAAGAATAAAACTCAAAAATACTGCTAAAAAAGTAAATTTTCTTGTGCTTTTTCCCATGGTGCGCATGTTTTCGGATCATTTTTTACAGCCCAGGCTGATCATCCGAATCCATGACAACACCTACGGGTTTTTCGTTGCGCGGGTTGTCTTGGCAGTATCCAGGATCCCGGCGTAGCCGGGACCTGGATAAGCAAACTTATTTTACCGTCACATTGATCGTAGTAGCAAGCTGGCTACCATAGCTGCGGTGGATGCCGTCGGCAAATTGCAGCGTCAGCACGTGTTTGCCCGGGGATAGCTTGACTTCGGCAGAAGACTGCGCCTTGCCAAAATGCAGGTGGGTCGAATCCTTGGGCACGACCTGGCCCGCGGGAATGGAGTCGCCGGCATCGATGAGCAGGTGATGATGGCCGGTACCGGCAACAATGGCTCCGGCCGTATCGAGCTTCATCCCATCGACGCCCATCTCTATCTTCACAGGCGATTTGACCGTTTGTCCATCCTTGAGATTCTTGAAAAAGACCTTGGCGCCTGCGGGTACAGGGGGCAACGGTGTCACGGCCTGGCTGGAGTCGGGTTTAGCCATTGCCATAGTGTCCTTCGCAGCAGTCGCCGTCGTATCTGTTGAACCGGCCTTATTGTCCGCATTATTGCAGGCAACCATCCCTACCAGCAAAGCTGCAGGGAGAAAATAAAATTTGCGCATAAAAGTGGTTGGTTTTTTATTTAGACACTAAAAGTACAAAAAAATCCCACCGACTTGCGCCGGCGGGATAAATACAATCGTCCTCACTGTTCAATTGGGTTGCTCTCAAGGATACGGACTAATATTCATTCACGGCTACAAATGTCTGTTTCCTTACTAACTTTTCAAATTGTGCGTAATAAACAATTGATCATTTTTTGTGGATATCTTTACCTTAGCAAACGTTAACTTCATCCAAACAATCGCCCGCATGCGTTTAACTTACCTGGTTTTCCTGCTGTTCCTCTCCCTTTCGGGATTCTCCCAACAATACTATCTTTTTGTCGGCTGCTATACCGAAGGGCCGTTTAAGACCGGTGAAAGCAAGGGGCTCTACGTCTACCGCTTCGATGCAGCTACCGGTAACCTCACCCCCGTGAGCTCCATCGCCACCGATAACCCTTCCTACCTGGCCCTGTCGGCCGACGGGAAATTCGTATACACGGTGAACGAAACGGATGGCGCGAAGCCCGGCAGCGTCAGCGCGTTCTCCTTCGACAAGGCTACCGGAAAGCTTACTTTTATCGACAAGCAGGCAAGTGGAGGTGACGATCCCTGTTATATCAGTGTGGACAGAAGCCGCAAATGGGCCATCGTCGCCAATTATGGCGGCGGTAATTACTCCGCGCTGCCGATCCGGGCCGACGGCTCGCTGGCCCCCGCCACGGAAACCATCCAGGACGAAGGCACCGGCCCCAACAAGGCCCGTCAGGAAAAAGCGCATGTGCATTCCACCATCTTCTCGCCCAACGAAAAGCTGCTGGCCGTCTGCGATCTCGGTACCGATAAGATCACCATCCTGCATTTCGATCCCAGCGCGACGACCAAACCGCTGATACGCGATTCGGCGATCAGCGTGACACCCGGTTCCGGCCCCCGTCATACCGCGTTCGATCCCCGCAGGCCCTTCGTCTATGGCATCGATGAGCTGTCGGGTACCGTCGACGCCTACCGCATTGCTGCCGGGAAGTTCATTCCCATCCAACGCATCTCGGCTCATCCCCAGGGCTATAAAGGCGATATCGGCAGCGCCGATATTCATATCGCGCCCGGCGGCCGCACCCTCTATGCCTCGAACCGCGGCGATGCCAACAGCCTGGCCATCTTTTCCATCAACCCCGGCTCCGGACGGCTGACATTACAGGGTTTTCAGTCTACGCTGGGCAGGACGCCGCGCAATTTTCTCATCGACCCCACGGGTCACTGGCTGCTGGTCGCTAACCAGAACGGTAAGAATGTAGTGGTGTTCAAACGGGACCTGACCACCGGCGCGCTGACGGACACCCACAAACGCCTCGATCTGCCGGCGCCGGTATGTCTCAAAATGGAGCCGATCCAATAACTACCTCCAGGCCTTACGCAGGAAGCGGAGCCAGTTGCCATGCAGCACATTCGTGATATCTTCACGGCTATATCCTCTGCCTTGCAGCATGCCGTCCAGCCGCCGGATATCGGCGATCGTTTCCAGGTCATAGGGACACTGTTCTTTACCGAAGGCTCCGTCGAGATCGGTGCCGATGCCCACATGCAGGGCGTTGCCCGCGATCTGGCAGATATGATCCATATGGTCGACGACCTTTTCCAGATCGCAATGCATCCCCTCCGGCGTCGATACCCCGCGCACCCAGCCCGGCACCATCATCCAGGCATCGAGGGCGCCGCCGATGACTGCGCCTTTGGCGACCAGCGCCCGGATCATCTCGTCGCTGAATTGCCGGTTATGATCGACCAGTGCCCGGCAGTTGTTATGACTCGCCCAAACGGGACCATCGAAAAGCTCCATCGCATCCCAGAACGCATCATCGCAAAGATGGGTGGCATCGAGGATGATGCCCAGCCGTTCCATTTCGCGCAGCAGGTCCTTGCCCCCGGCGCCCAGATGTCCCGTACTGTCGGTGCCGTTGGCATACCTCCCGGGGCCATAATGTGCCGGTCCCAGCGCACGTAGCCCATAGGCATAAGCTTCCTGCAGATAATCGACGTGAAGGATAGAGTCTGCACCTTCCAGGCTTAATATAAAGCCGATCGGCAGGGTGCTCGTTGCATCGCCGGCCCCGAGCCAACGCGTGACATGTTCGTCAAGCGTCGCAAAGTCCCTGATCATCACCATTTCCCCTGCTTTCTCCATCTCCCGGTACCAGGCAAGCTGCCCCTGTGTCTGCGCCCAGGCCTGTGCCGGCGAATGCCAGCCGGGAAGCGGATTATCGGGCGCCACATACCGCCCGATCTGTGTGGCGACAACCAGCCCGATCCCGCCGCGGCGCAGCTCGGGAAGCGAGACGGTCCCCCGGCCCCTGTCCGGCTTATCGGTCAATCCCTTTTCGCGGGCCCGCAGCTCGTTAACAGGTCGGGTCAGATCGCGGTTCCATTCCAGGGCATTCATGCTAAGGTCCAGGTGTGCGTCGATGATAAACATATAGGCAAATATAGAATACATCCCCCGTACGCGTTATATTTGTTATCTCAACCCTCTTACGCCATGCGAATAGCGACCCTGGCCTTGCTAGTCATCCTGTCCTCCGCCCTACCCGCCTCCGCACAGCTCTCCGTTACCCACTTGCGCACCGAAAATCTCCCGGCCCCCCTTGGCCTGGATTGCCTGCAACCCCGGCTGAGCTGGGTGCTCGAATCCCCCGACCGGGACGTACTGCAAACCGCCTACGAGCTCCGCGTGGACACTCACCCGGGTGGCGATGGTCGATTCTGGTCCTCAGGGAAGATCCCGTCCGATCGTTCCATACAGGTCCCCTACAACGGTCCGGAGCTCCGATCCGGTGAAAGGTATTACTGGCAGGTAAGGGTCTGGGACAACAAAGGCAGGGTGACCGCCTGGAGCCCCGTCGCCTTCTGGCAAATGGGATTGCTCTCTCCTGCCGACTGGAAAGCCGTCTGGATCGAACCCGGTTTTAAAGAAGAACCGTCCCAACCCAGCCCGCTGCTGCGTACCGCTTTCACCGCACACAAGGGCATCGCCTCGGCCACCCTCTATGTTACCGCACACGGCTTGTACGAAGCGCAGCTCAACGGCCGGCGTATCGGTGACGCTTATCTGACTCCCGGCTGGACCTCCTACCACAAACGGCTTCAATACCAGACCTACGATGTCACCCACCTCGTCACACCGGGAAAGAATGCCATCGGCGCCTGCCTGGGCAGCGGCTGGTACCGCGGCTATATCGCTTTCGAAGGGCATCACAACGTTTATGGCAACAAATTAGGACTGCTGCTGCAATTGCAGATCCGCTATAACGACGGCCATACGGAGACCATTGCCTCCGGTCCGGGCTGGCGTTCGTCCACAAGCGACATCGTTCATTCCGAGATCTACGACGGCGAGACCATCGACCACCGGCTCGAGAAAAAGGGCTGGTCGCTACCCGGTTACGACGACAGCGGCTGGCAAGGCGTGGACACGGCGGACTACCCCCTAAATAATCTCGTAGCCTCCTCGAGTGAACCCGTCACCCAACACGAACGTTTTCATCCTGTACGGCTACTCACGACACCAAAAGGGGAAAAGGTCATCGATTTCGGTCAGAACCTCACGGGTTGGGTGATCGTCAAAATAAAAGGGGAGGCCGGTGACAGCATCCGCCTCTCGCACGCCGAGGTGCTCGACAAAGCGGGGAACTTCTATACCGAGAATCTGCGCAGCGCCAAAGCCCGGGATGTCTTTATCTTCCGCGGCGGCGACGAAGAGACATTCGAACCGCACTTCACCTTTCATGGCTTCCGCTATATCCGTATCGAAGGATCGCATACGCCTGTCGACACCGCGGATTTTACGGCGGTAGCCCTGTATTCGGATATGCCGGCAACAGGCGGGTTCGAGTGCTCGAATCCACAGATCAACCAGCTGCAGCACAATATCCAGTGGGGGCAGCGGGGCAATTTCCTCGACGTGCCTACGGATTGTCCGCAACGCGACGAACGCCTGGGCTGGACGGGCGACGCACAGGTGTTTTCGCGCACGGCGACCTTTAACCGCGGCGTCGACAATTTCTTTTCGAAATGGCTCAAAGACGTCGCGGCCGACCAACGCGAGGACGGCTCGGTGCCCTTTGTGATCCCCAATGTCCTGGGCGATGGCACCAGCGCGGGCTGGGCCGACGTCGCCACCATCATCCCCTGGAACCTCTACCTGGCCTATGACGACAAACGCGTACTCGAGACCCAATACCCCAGCATGAAGGCCTGGGTAGAGTATATCCGCTCGCAGGCGAACGACGATTTGTGGAATACCGGCTTTCATTTTGGCGACTGGCTGTTCTATCGACCCTTCGACGATGACGACGGCCGGTCCGCTGTCACCGACAAATACCTGATCGCACAATGCTTTTATGCCCATTCGACGCAGCTCCTCGCGGACGCCGCCACCGTACTCGGGAAAAAGGCCGATGCCGACCAGTACAACATCTTGCTGCAACGCATCAAGGGGGCTTTCGTCCGCGAGTATATGACGCCTAACGGCAGGCTGGTCTCCGGCACTCAAACAGCCTATGTCCTCGCCCTCCAGTTCGATATGCTTCCCGAGAACCTGCGCAAACAGGCCGCCGAAAGGCTGGTCAAAAATATCCAGGACTACGGCTATCACCTCACCACCGGATTCCTGGGAACACCCTATCTCTGCCATGTGCTTAGCCGTTATGGCTACACATCCGTCGCCTATAAGCTGTTGCTGCAGGACACCTATCCCTCTTGGCTATACCCGGTGAAGATGGGTGCGACCACCATCTGGGAACGCTGGGATGGTATCCGGCCCGACAGCACGTTCGAGAATCCGGGTATGAACTCGTTCAACCACTATGCCTATGGCGCCATCGGCGATTGGATGTACCGCGTCGTCGCCGGCATCGACACCTACGAGGACGGCCCCGGCTATCACCATATCCGCATCGCGCCGCATCCCGGCGGCGGACTGCAATATGCCACAGCCAGTCTCGAAACAGGCTACGGCCAGGTCAGCAGCCATTGGTCACTGTCGGCGGACACCCTTTCCATGGACGTCGTTATCCCGGCCAACACCACCGCCAGCGTCTTCATTCCCGCACCCGAAGGCGGCCGCATCACCGAAAGCGACAAACCCCTCGCGGCGGTGAAAGACCTGAGCATAGAAAACATCGAACGCGGCATCCTGGTCGTGAAAGCCGGTTCCGGAACCTATCATTTCAAGGTTATCCAATGAGCCGCTTTGTAGTCACTGTCCTTTTGAGTCTAGGCCTCCTTGGCCGCACTATTCCGGCGTTTGCACAACCGGACGTACCGTCACACGACTCGGTGACGCACATGATCCGGTTCTACGAGGACGACGATTTTATCAATATCTGGTTCGACGGAACGGATGATGCGTATACTAACGGTACCCGCGTCGATTATTTTTACAAACCCGACCAGCCTTCGCATTTTTTTCCCGACAGGTGGATGCCCGCGGCCGGCGACAGCACCATTGATATTTATGGCTGGGGAGCGATGCAGATCATGTATACGCCCTATAACATCATCGATCCCAACTTTCAACCCAATGACTACCCCTGGTCGGGCGCACTCGTCGGTACCCATACCCGCTATTCGTACGATCCCCAAAAAAAACTGGACCTGCAGACCGAACTGATGCTGGGTATCATCGGTCCCGCTGCACTCGATCGCCAGACGCAATCCCTGACCCATGACATCATCCAATATTACCATCCCGACGGCTGGAACAATCAATTTGCCAACGACCTCCTGGTCAATGTAAATTTTACCGCCGAGAAACAGCTCGCCGCGCTGGGCTCCCTTGTAACGATCCTTGGGGGCGCGCAGGTATACGCCGGCACGATGCAAAACGGCGCCGCGCTCTACCCCCTGATCCTCTTAGGCCGGATGAGCCCTTATTTTCATGGGTTCCTGGATCAGTATACCAGCACGGGCCGTGAGCGCGCCGGTCACCGGCAATGGCAGCTGTATTTTTTTGCAAAACCCGAACTGCAATATTTTCTTTCGAATGCCCTGCTGCAAGGCGGACCCTTCATTCACAACCCCGCGTATCATCCGTTGCAGAACTGGGTGCCTACCTTTACCTATGGCATGAATATCAGCTATGGCCATTGGGGCTTTTCCGGTTCCCAGATCATCTCGGCCGCTACCCTCCGCGGGCTCTATTGCCATAATTATGGTAACGTATCGCTGTTCTACGCCTGGTAGAAAAAATCTTTCCCAACTGCGAACCCCCGAAGACCTGCTTTGTTAGTTTATGTGGTCGGCGCCGGAAGACGCCGGCAGTTTAAGACTGGAATTTCAGAATAGACGAACGAAGAATTAGACGAACACAAGCTAAACAGACAGGCTATGAGACCAATTTTACCCATGGCCATGCTATGCGCATGGGTCTGTGGGACCTTTTCGACCGGATATGCTCAATCCCCTTCCAACGCGCAGCACGACACCGTAACACATCTTCTGCGCCTCTACGAGGACAACGACTTCATCAACATTTGGGGCGAGGGAACGGACGATGCCTATACCAATGGCACCCGCATCGATTATTTTTACCGGCCGCGCAAACATCCCCATGGTGTGGACCGATGGATGCCTGCGGCCGGCGACAGCGCCATCGATATCGATGGCTGGGGTGTCATGCAGATCATGTATACACCGGACGACATCACCCTCCGAGATTACCAGCCCAACGATTATCCCTGGTCGGGAGAGCTGATTGCGATGCATTCCCGCTACTCTTACAACCCTGTGAAACACTATGACCTGCAAACCGAACTGGTGCTGGGAGTGATCGGCCCCGCGGCAATGAACAGGCAAATGCAGTCCATGGTCCATCATCTCATTAATTATTTTCAGCCCGCAGGATGGGATCACCAATACCGTAATGACCTGCTGGCAAACGTGAACCTCACCGCCGAAAAGGAGCTGGTCTCGGTTGGATCCGTGGTTACCGTGATCGGCGGCGCCCAGGTATACGCAGGGACGATGCAGAACGGTGCAGCCATCTATCCGCTGATCCTTATCAGGAAAAACCAGCCTTATTTCAATGGGTTCCTCGGCCAGTACACCAGCCCATCGGCGGGCCGAAAAAAACAATGGCAAGGCTATCTGCTATTCCGGCCCGAGATGCAGTATTTTCTGACCAATGCGGTGCTGCAAGGTGGACTATTCACTACCAACCCCAACCTGCAGCCCTCCAGGCAACCCGATAGTAAATCGATCACACCCCAACCCTATCACCCGCTGCAACCCTGGGTAGGCTCCTTTGCCTTTGGCGCCGTCCTCACGCATGGCCGGACCGGCATCTCCTTTACCCAGACGGCTACCGCGGCTACGTTAAAAGGACTCTATTGCCACACCGTGGGGAATATCTCGGTGTATTTCGGGTGGTGATCCAATATATAAAAGTTATTCGTAAACAATAAAACAAAGAAAGATGAAAACGACACGTAAGATTGGTTTAGTAACAGCCCTGCTGGTTAGTGCAGCTTTTAGTACTCAGGCCCAGACCACCAATTTGGCAAACCCTGCGGGTTCCTCCGATTATAACAAGGAATTCCGGTTAAGCGTAGGTCCGGATTTCGGCCTGCCCATTAGTAACCTTTCCAACGGCTATAATTGGAGCGCCGGAGGTTTCATCCAGGCCGATATCCCGGTGATCCGGAACCTGTATGTGACCGTCAACGCCGGATACCGCGACATCTTCAGCAAGAGCGGCAGCGAGCTCAGCGGTTTCGCCGGTCAGGACCTGCAGACGATCCCGTTAAAGGCAGGCCTTAAGTATTTCTTCATCGACAACCTCCTTTATGTACAGGGACAGGCCGGAGCCACCATACTCGCCAACAAGAACAATGCCCTGGCCGATAAAAGCGCCGGATTCACCTATTCGCCGCAGGTCGGTGTGCTGATAAAGCTGGCGCACAAAAATTATCTGGATGCCGGCTTTTACTGGGAATCGACACAAAGCTTCTGGAATAACGGCAGCGGTACGTTGAATATGCTGGGGCTGCGCCTGGCCTATACTTTAGGTTTATAAGGCTTGCCCTTTCCTCGAGGGCCGTCCCTGCCAAACAGCGGGGCGGCCCTTTTTTTGCGTTGGTCACAAAGTCTTAATCTAGGTTAATGGCTCGCGGGGGAATTCAACCCTACCTTTGCCAAAGAAAAATAATTGTCTTAATTTCATTGTTCAAACATCAAAAACGCTTGTTATGGCAACGACAAAATGGATACTCGATCCCTCGCACTCCGAAGTGGAATTCAAGGTAAAACACATGATGATCTCCAACGTCAGCGGTAAATTCACCAAATTCGACGCTTCGCTTGAAACGGAAGGGGAGGACTTTATGACCGCCAAAGTGACCTTTACAGTCGATGTCGACTCGATCACCACGGGCGCCGAGCAACGCGACGGACACCTCAAGTCGCCCGATTTCTTCGATACCGCGAAATTTCCCCAACTGAAATTTACGGCCACCAAATATGAGAACGTGGATAACGACGGGTCCTACGAAGTATACGGCGACCTCACCATCCATGGCGTGACAAAGAATGTGAAGCTGGATGCCGAGTTCGGCGGTGTCATCAAAGACCCCTGGGGCAACACCCGCGCCGGCATCACGGCCAGCGGCAAGATCAACCGTAAGGATTTCGGCCTGACCTGGCACGGTGTCACCGAGACCGGCAGCCTCATCGTCAGCGACGAGGTACGCGTCCATGTGGGTCTGGAATTCGTAAAAGCATAATAACCGCAAGGCGGGGCCTTTGGCCCCGCCTTCGTATATTTGCCGAATGCACTATGTCAGCGTCGAAGGGTTAAGCAAGTCATACGGCGTCAAGCCGCTTTTCAACAATATCACGTTCCACATCGAAGAAGGCGATAAGATCGCCCTGGTCGCCCGCAACGGGAGCGGCAAATCCACCCTCCTCCGCATCCTCGCCGGCCGCGATACGGCCGATGACGGTACCGTCTGGATCCACAAGGACGTCACCGTAGCCTTGTTCGAACAAGAGCCGGTGTTTATGGAAGACCACTCCATCCTCGACAACATCTTCCATCACAATCACCCCATGATCAATGCGATCAAGGACTTTGAAGCCGCCAGCGACAGCGGCGATACGGACCGGCTGACGAATGCCATCGTAAAAGTAGACGAGCTGAACGCCTGGGATTTCGACACCAAGGTCAAGCAGATCCTGGGAAAGCTCAATATTCACCAGCTGGATCAGCCCGCGGGCACGCTCTCCGGTGGGCAACGGAAACGTGTCGCTCTGGCCCGGACGCTTATCGATATTGGGTTCGAGCACAAGCACGTTCTCCTCATTATGGACGAACCTACCAACCACCTGGACGTGGAAATGGTAGAATGGCTGGAACATTATCTGAATCATGAAAAAGTGACGCTGCTGCTGGTCACCCATGATCGTTATTTCCTCGACAATGTCACGGAGGAGATATGGGAGATGGACGGCAGTACGCTATACGTTTACAAAGGCAATTACGAGAACTATCTCGAGAAGAAAGCCGCCCGGCTGGAGAACGACACCGCTTCCATCGAGAAGGCCCGTAACACCTACCGCAAAGAGCTGGAGTGGATGCGCAAGCAGCCCAAAGCCCGAACGACCAAGAGCAAGAGCCGCCAGGACAATTTCTATGTCGTGGAAGCGCGCGCAAAACAAAAAATAGAGGACCAGCAGATAGAATTGCAGATGAAGATGAACCGCCTCGGTGGAAAGGTCGTTGAGCTCAAAAAGGTCTACAAGAGCTTTGACGACAGGGTGATCCTCAAAGGGTTCGACTACACCTTCAAACGCGGTGAGCGCGTTGGCGTCATCGGCCGCAACGGCGTCGGGAAATCCACCTTCATCAATATACTGCAGGGCCTCGAACCCGCGGACAGTGGCAAGATCAACATCGGCGAGACCGTGATCTTCGGCAACTATTCGCAGTCAGGACTCGTGATCAAAGAGGACATGCGCGTCATCGAATTCGTCAAGAACATCGCCGAACATTTCCCCCTCGCGGCGGGCGGCTCTCTAAGCGCGGCCCAGTTCCTCAATCTCTTTCTGTTCCCGCCCGAACAACAATATACCTATATCTCCAAGCTTTCCGGCGGAGAAAAACGGCGGCTGCACCTGCTTTCCATCCTGTTCCGGAACCCCAATTTCCTGGTCCTCGACGAACCCACCAACGATCTCGACCTCCCTACTCTGGCCATCCTGGAAAATTTCCTCAGCGAATACCAGGGCTGCCTGCTCATCGTCTCGCACGACCGTTATTTCATGGACCGGCTGGTCGACCACCTGCTGGTGCTCGAAGGGGAAGGCGTCGTCCGCGATTTCCCCGGCAACTACTCCCAATACCGCGATTTCCAAAAGGACAACGAAGCAGATGCCCCGTTCCCCAACGAAGAGCTGGCCGCCCAATCGGCAGCCCCCGCTCCCGCCGCGACCCAGCCGCAGGCCCCCGCTAAACGGCAGCTGACCTATAAAGAAAAAAGGGAATTCGAAAGCCTCGAAAAAGACATCGCGGCCCTTACTGCGGAAAAACAAAGTATCACCGAAAAGCTCAACAGCGGCGCGGCTCCCTTCGAAGCCCTGCAACAGCTGTCGATCCGTATCGGGGAGCTCAGTCAATTGCTCGACGACAAGGAATTGCGCTGGCTCGAGCTCAGCGAATTGGGGAATTGATCAAAATCCGGGGAATCGTTTTGTCCGAAGGACAGAAATTAGCGCTTTGCGAAAAATTCGCTAAATTCTTGTCCAGGCGAATTTTTCGCATATTATATTTGGTTCATGAGAACCATGAGCCCCCTTTTATTCGCGTTCCTGCTCTGCGTCGCCGGCGCTGCGCAGGCACAAAAAATAGCCAACCCCGAGCCGTTTGCCAAAACTATCACCGCGGCCGATCTGAAAAAACATTTGTACATCGTCGCCAGCGCCGATTTCGAAGGCCGCGAAACGGCGACGCCCGGACAGCGCAAGGCAGCCGCCTATATCGAGAACCATTTCCGGTCGCTGGGCCTCCTGCCCGGCGGTGGTAACGACAGCTATCAGCTGTATTATCCCGTGTACCAGGATTCGCTGGAAGCAACCTCGCTAACGGTGAACGACCATGCCTTCACCCTGAAAAAGGATTTCTTCGTCAATGTCTCCAGTGACTACACCGCCGATCTGCTGGGCA
>DASYZH010000336.1:0-27479 GCA_035946435.1 Puia sp.
CGGCCCTTCGGGATCAGCGACGCGGCGCTACGATCCGTCACTATACTACCATCCGTCACTGCACTACGATCCGCCACCACGGCCGGCTCCGACAGCTGCGATCCACCGGTTACATAGCTCACCTCCGGCATCGTCTGATGACGCGGCTCCTGCCAGTACCGGTACCCGATATGCGTCTGATCCATCATATGATCCCACTCACCGTTATTCAAATGATTGTACTCCGCCGAAATTAGCGAATCGTTCAGATAAAATCGCTTCGCGGAATCGGCATAAAAATTCGCCCGCGGATCGTTCCGCTGCGCATAATACCGGTTCCAGGCCACCGCCGTATAAAGATCCTGCAGATTGGCACAAGCTTTCACCGGATGCAACACCAGCTCGAAATAGGCTTCCTGGTAGCTGGCCGGCAATTCCGCGCCAATCTTTTCGGCCTCCGCCACGAGGAGATCGTAATCCCCCCTCACCCGATCTGACTCCCCATAGTTCAGCAGACTATAGGTATCGGCATCCAGCAATTCCGGCTTTCGCCGTGCATTGTATTGTGTATATTTTCCAAAAATCTCGCCGATTGCCGCCGCATGGGCAGGTCCGAACTGCTCCGCCGCCCATTGCGTATAATAATCAGGCAGATCGTCTGCATCCCATTTGTTGACATTCCAGGCATAATCCAGGAAAAAGGAGATGGGGAACTCCATGGGCTTCAGATCACCCACATTGACGATCCAGATCCTCCTTGCATCATAGGCATAAGCCGCATGCATCTGCTCCCAAACTCTCGAAATATTGTTTGTATTTAGCCACTTGTAATTCCTCGGCCCTCCCACGTAGTCGAAATGATAATAGATGCCATACCCGCCGCTCCTGGGTTTATCCGTAAGCGCAGGCAACCTCCGGATATCTCCCCAATTATCATCGCTCAGCAAAAGCGTTACATCATCCGGCACCCGCATGCCTTTGTCATAATAGTCCTGTACCTCTTTGTACAACGCCCAGTCCTGCGGCGTCTCCTCAGCCGGCTTACCGGTAACATCCGCGATGATCTTCCGCTGGTCCGCGACGATCTTTTCCAGCAGATCGATCGCCGTACCTTCCGTCATCGGCTTATCCCCATCACCCCGCATGCCGAGGGTCACGATGGTTTCGCGCTTTCCCATATTCCGGATCCCCTGCCGCCAGAAATCCCGCAGCACGGAATCATTGGTCGTATAGTCCCATGCACCCAGATGGGCATGCCGCCAGTGCTCGGTAGCCTGGTTCATAGGCTCCTGGTGCGAAGTACCCATCACGATCCCGTATTCATCGGCCATCACCGGGTTTAATGTATCATCGTTGTTAAAGGCATTGCCCCACATGGCCGGCCAGAGATAGTTGGCCTTCAACCGCAACAGCAGTTCAAAGACCTTTTCATAAAATTGATGATTGAAGTTCCCGAACTTTTCATGCACCCAACCCGATAGGGCAGGCGCCTCATCGTTCAGAAAGATACCGCGGTATTTTACGGAAGGCGGCCCAAACCGGTATGTCCCGTCCTTAACAAAGATTTCCCGTTTTTTCTTCACCGGCACATCCGCCCACCAATACCAGGGCGATACCCCCATTTGCCTGGACAAAGTAAAGACACCATAGGCAGTGCCCCGCCGGTCGCTGCCGGCAATCACAAGCGCATTCTCGACCCCCGCAAACGGATGATGGACCACCTGCAACTGATAGGCTTCCCATTGCCCCTGCAAGCTGTCCGTTTTGAACTTTCCATTATCGATCAGTCGCCGGATCAAACCGCTCCGGTCCACCGAACCGATGAGGATGATATTTTTAACCGGCGATGACAAGGAGTTCGTCACCGCCGGTCTTTTATTGGTTACACGTTCTATGTCCTGTTGTAAGAAGGCTGCTGCCTTTTTTACCAGGGTATAATCACTATCGTCGACGCAAATAGTCGCTGTCGCATTTTCCGACACTACCGAAAAAACGCCGGGGGCATACTTCTCCGTTACAAGGTCCTGGGCAAAGCCCCTCATACCCGAAAAACATAACACGACAATCAAGGGTACTATTCGCATCTTCATCGCTTTAATATCCCGGGTTCTGATAGGCTGCCTTCACCGACGCACTTACCTGCATAGCATCCAACTGCCCCTGCGGGATAGGACGCAAATAGAGATTCGGCGTAATGGTCCGCGTGATCGTCGACGGCGTATGAGCGCCATAGCTGGTGCCGCAGATCTGGTAAGTCGTAGCAAGGTTATTCCACTCCTGCGTCCGGACCAGGTCGAACCACCGATAGCCTTCCCCATAATATTCGCGGGAACGTTCCGCTAAAAGGTAATCGAGCGTTATCGTGGTCGGCGTGGCAGCGACCATAGCCGCACTGTTGTCTTGTACCATCGCGGCGCCTTGGGCATTGCTGTACTTCCAATGGCCGGCCCGGGCACGGATAACATTGATCAATCCATAGGCAGTACCATCGTTGGCATAAGTGCCGGTTACCGCGGAAGTAGGTGCGCCTTCTATGGCAGCCTCCGCCGCGATAAAGAACAGCTCGGAGAACTTGTCGATGTTCCAGGGCCGCGTACTTGCGGCGTTTGGATTACCCAATCCCGTGCCGTTATCGGTACGGTAGGCGCTGATCTTCCAAAGACCCGGATACACGATCCTGCTGATCCCGTTGGGATCGATCACAAAATCGGCCCGGCCCGGCGTGACACCGGCGCCCACACTGCTCTTATACACCGAGTTCGAATAGTCAATGGAGCCGGCCAACGTTTCATCAGGCAGGAAGGTAAGGATCGGGCTACCCTCGCTAACGGGCATAAAGTTGGCATTGTAGAACGTACCGGTGCCCAAACCGGCTTCGGCAAAATCAGCCCGGTAAACCGTCTGGAAAGTACCGTCATAACGCGAATCGTCGGTCTTGTCGGCAAAGGTATTCACAATGGCGCCAATGGTGGGAGCCATGCGGATATACGGCCGGCCATAACCCTGCACGGACTGGCGTTGAACGGAATTTACGTTCGTCCATGTGCTGGAACTCTTGCTGCTCGTTATTACGGGATAGTTCCAGGTCTGCATCCAGCAGGAGAAATTGTCGGTCCCACCGCCATTGCTATACGTAAGGCTCGCACCATTGTATTGCTGGCTTTGCTGCGTATGGTCGGCATACAGCATGATCTCGTTGTTCCGGTCGTTCGACCCCACGTTCACGTCGTAGAAAGTAGGCTGTAATCCATAAGGACCGGGGTTCTCGATAGCGTTGGTCGCAATGGTATAAGCCTGCGCAAAATAATAGTTGGCGTCATGCCCCGCCGGATCGGTACGGCCGGAATCCGGGTAGGTCGGGATATTATTGGGATTCTTGAGCCACCAGGCATAGGTGAGATAGGCTTTCGCCAGGTACAGCTCCGCCACCGGCTTGGTAACGGTTCCGGTCAACCGGGCCGTCATCGGCAGATTGTTCACGGCCGTCTGAAGATCGGGGAAGATACACTGGGTGTACACGCTCTGCACACTATTGCGCACCGAGCCAGGCTGCGGCGAGGTATTGAATTTCAAAATGCCTGCGCCCAGATCCAACGGCACCCCGCCGAATGTTTGTACCAGCAGAAAATAGTCGAAAGCCCGGAAGAAATTGGCTTCCGCCGTCAACGTAGCAGATACACCTGCGCCGGCCCCGTATTGAATCACGCCGCTTGCCGTATTGATATTCGTAAAGCACGAATTCCAGATTGCATCGGACCGGCTGGTGGTGGAGGTGATCGCCCCCTGACCCGTCATGTCCATGACGAGGAAGTTCTGATCGGCACTCTGACCGTAGGTCGACTCATCGGTGCCAACCTCCAACGTGTTGTACCAATAGCCATTCCCGTAAAATTGCCGCAGGTGCGCATACATTTCCGTCAATCCGCCGACGACGCCGGTTTGGGTGTTGAAAAACCCGGGCGTATAATTGCTGCGGGGCTGCTCCTGCAGGACCTTGCTGCATCCTCCCAGAAAGACTACCGCCACGGCTATTCCAACTATCGTTTTATTGAAAAGTATTCGTTTCATATTCTCGAGAATTAAAAGGTTATGTTAAGACCTACCAAATAACTGCGTGTAGCAGGCGTGTTGTAGCCTTGCGTGAGGAAGCGGTGCAACGACGAAGATAGCGGCACAGCAGCATCGGCGGCCTGGTCGGCATACGAGTTGGTTTCCGGATCCAGTCCGGTCTCCTTGTGATAGGGCGATAAGGTCACGAACGGATTCTGCGCCGTAACATAGATCCGTGCCTGCGGTACGCCGAAACGCTTCGCAAATTTGGTGAAATCATATCCAAGCGAAAGCGTACTTATCTTGAGATACGATCCGCTGAAATAACTTAACGATTGACCATATATGGGATTATCCCCGCTGATCTGACCCGCCGGATTGGGATATTTCGCATTGGTATTGGTCGGCGTCCAGTAGTCGATATTCAGGTTGTTCCTCCGACCGCTCTCCAGGTTGAGATAGCTGGCCGATCCATACAGCGAGCTGATCAGGATACCGCCGCTTTGGAAGATACCCACAGCCGTAAAGTCAAATCCCTTATAGGCGACACGCGTATTGAAACCGCCGATAAAATTCGGATCGGCATTCATGATTTGCCGGTCGTCGGGATCGATGGCCCGGCTGGGTACGCCGTTCGCAGCATAGCCGCCGGTATATTTTACTTTGATCGTCCCGAGGGTCCCACCCGGCTGCAAAATATTCTCATGACCGCCGGCACTATCCGCCGCGTTCTTCCACAATCCGATCTTCTGATAATCGTAGATCGAATTGATCGGATGCCCCACGAACCACCAGTTCGTCTGATCCTCCGGTACCCCCGAAGCAAGATGCGTGACCTTGTTGCGGTTGAACGACATATTGATACCGGCATCCCAGGTAACACCGCTATGGGTCTTCAGGATCGTTCCCTCAAGCGAAAATTCGATACCCTTGTTCTGCGTATTACCCACATTCCCGGTATAGCTCCCCACACCGTTTGTTGCTGCCAGCGTCACGTTTTGCAACAACCCGCTGGTGTTCGTAACATAGTATTCGACCGTACCGGAGAGCCGATTTTTTAGCACGGCAAAGTCGACGCCATAATTCCAGGTCTTCGAATACTCCCAGCTCAGCCCGGGATTGGGCAGTTGCGAGACATAGTAGCCTGTCGCATAACCGGTAGCGCCGAAATTATAGGGGTTGGTGCTCAGGACCCCTAGTGTCGAGTAGGGATTCACCGCCTGGTTGGATGTTTCTCCGTAACCCGCACGCAGCTTCAGCATATTGATCACGGGAAGGCTCCTCATAAACGATTCATTGGCTACATTCCAACCAGCGGAAACCGCCGGATAGGTATGCCATTGATGCCCGGGGGCCAGCACGGACGCGCCATCCGAGCGTACGGTGGCCGAGATCATGTAACGGTTGTCATATGAATACATCAAGCGCCCCATCCAGGACAACAACCCTCTTTCATAATAATACTGACTCCCCGGCAGGACATCGATCTCCTGGCTGGCGGTGCCGATATTATAATATTGCAAAGCATCTTCGGGAATACCGATCCCGCCGATATTCGTGCTACTGGCCTGGGTCCTCTCGGTGGAATACAACGCCAGCGCATTGATCTGACTTTTTCCGAAACTATGGTCATAGGTCAGCAGGTTCTCAATGGTCCAGTCCGTTATCGACGAGTCCCCCGAGTTGGCCGTCGCCGGCGCCGTGGGGTTGTTGCTGTTGACACCCATCGCCGTATACGAACCGGTCTTGCGGTCATAGAGGTTCAGACCTACATTGATGCGGTATGCCAAGCCCGGTACACCGGGGATATCCACCACTGCGTAGACGGAATTATAGGTAGCATATCCCTTCTGCTGGCTCAGATATTGGTTCTTCAGGCTGTCGATCACTTTTTTGGTCTCCACCCACTGTATATCCAAGGGCATCGATATGGTATACTTTGTGCGCCCAAGACTGTCATATGGACTTGCCAGGGGCGAGCTGGACAGGACATTATAGAGTCCCACATTCGACCCCTGCGTATAATTATAGTTGCTGTTGGTGGTAAAACCCATGCGAACATATTTCCCGACGCGCTGATCGAGCGAACCGTGTATCGAAAACCGCCGGTATCCCTGGGTGGGGATGACGCCTTCATTATTGTAGAAAGAGCCGCCAAAACTGTAGCTGCCCCGCTTTGTCCCCGCTGAAACGCTGATGTCCTCATTCGTTACATTGCCCGTTTGATAGAACAAGCTCTGCCAGTCCGTATTGGTGTTGAGGTTCTCGTCGGCCCCCAGCTGGATGGCTCCGCCCTGCTGCAGATAGCGACCGGCCGTCTTCCGCAACGCGGCAAACTGCGGCCCGTTCATCATGGGATATTTCGAGAAGATCTTGTTCGCACCATAATAACCGTTGACGGCAATCCGCGGCTCCTGGCCCGAAGCACCCTTATAGGTGGTGATCAGAATAACGCCGTTGGCACCGCGCGAACCATAGATCGCGGTGGCGGACGCATCCTTCAGCACATCCAGGCTCTTCACGTCATTCATATCGATATCGGCAATATTCCCGGGAAAAGGGATCCCATCCAGGACGATGAGCGGATCGTTGGTGGCCGTCAGCGACCGTGTACCCCGGATGCGGATCTGCATCGTAGCGCCCGGCTGTGACGAAGTCTGCGAGATCGCCACCCCCGGCAGACGCCCTTGCAAAGCGTCGGAAATATTAGGAGCCGGCACCTCGCGCAAAGCAGACCCGCCGATCGACGCCACTGATCCCGTCACCGCCTCTTTGCGTTGCGTACCATAACCTATTACCACTACATCGTTGAGAACGATGTTCTCGCGGAAAAGCGTTACGGCCAGGTTAGGCTGTCCTTTATATACAACCCTTGTCGACTGATAGCCTACAAAGGAGACCTGAAGAGATTGCCCCTTGACCGCATGAATGGTAAAATTCCCGTCCTGGTCGGCGGAAGCCCCTTTTCCGCTCTTTACATTCAAGATAGAAGCGCCGCTCACGGGAACTCCGCTGGAGTCGACCACCTTCCCATGCACAACGTCGCCGACGTCCTGCGCAAACAGCGACGATGACGACAATAGGCTCACAGCAATCGTCAGTATACTCGAAACGATAGCGTTTCGTAATGTGAATTTTCGCATATGGAGTTTAGTTTTTGTAAAAAGTAAAGCGAGGGAAAACCACCAGATGTGCCCACGGAAGGCGTGTAGTCGGTATGGCTGCATAAGATCAATCGTTTTGATGTAAACCCTTTTGACGGTTTGACAAGGCTAAAATAGGGAAAATTCCGACAAAATGTAACCGATTACAATTTTTTTCATAAAAAAAATCTATCTTCACCTTCATAAACTGCATGTAAACGATTGTATGAGTAGCTCCAAAGAAGTGACCATTTACGATCTTGCCCGCAAGCTGAATATCTCTATCGCTACGGTCAGCCGGGCATTGAAGGATGATCCCGTGGTCAGCAAAAAAACCAAGAAACGCATCTCCGACCTCGCCAAGGAAATGGGCTACCGTTCGAACAATTTTGCGCGCAACCTCCGTACCCAACGCACCAATACCATCGGGGTCATCATCCCCCGTATCAATAGTAATTTTATGTCCGCGGTGATCGCCGGCATGGAGAACGTCGCCACCAGCGAAGGCTATAACCTCATCATCAGCCAGAGCTCCGAGTCGGTAGAAAAAGAGACCGCAAATACTGTCACCTTATTTAATAACCGCGTGGACGGTCTCCTCGTTTCCCTTGCGTATGACACGGATTCTCTCGCACATTTTCAACCCTTTCTTAATAAAAAGATCCCCGTGATCTTCTTCGACCGTACCGCCGAGCTCCCCAACAGCACCTGCATCCAGATCAATAACCAGCGGGCGGCATACGAGGCCACCACGCATCTGATCAGCCAGGGCCGCCGCCGCATCGTGCATATCACGGCGCCTCCTAAACGCAATGTCTATATCGACCGTCTGCAGGGATATAAACAGGCGCTCGCCGATCAGCGCATCGCCTTCCGTGAAGACTATGTGATCGTGAGCAACCTGAGCCAGGAAGCCGGCGCCGACGCAGCCGCCCGCATCCGCCAGATGAAACCGCTGCCCGATGCCGTATTCGTCGCGAACGACAACTGCGCGGTAGGCTGCATGATCGCACTCAAAGGACTGGGCATCCGCATCCCGGAAGACATCGCCTTCGTAGGTTTCAACAACGACCCCGTCTCCACCGTCGTCGAACCCAACCTCACGACCATCAATAACCCGGGTTATGAAATGGGCCAGGTAGCCGCCCGCAACCTCATCGATCACCTCAACGGCGCAGCCAGCATCCAGGCGACCAATACCATCATCCTCCGCTCCGAACTCATCGTTCGCGAGTCCTCTGCCAACCCGAAACCCTAACTTTACATTTCAAATGAAAACACATAATACTACACAGCGAATAGCGATCGTAACCGGCGGCAGCTCGGGCATAGGCCTGGCTATCGCAGAGAAATTTGTACAGGCATCCATCTTCACCATCATCGTCGGCCGCGATCAGAAAAAGCTGGGCGCCGCACAAAAACAACTCGGCGACCTTTGCCAGCCCGTCTGCCAGGACCTCGATGACCTTGCCGCCATCCCCGGCCTCATCGACCGGCTCGTCCAACGCCACGGCCACATCGATATCCTCGTCAACAACGCCGGTATCAACATGAAAAAGGAATTCACCGACGTCACGGACGAAGACTTCGAACGTATACTCCATACCAATCTTCGCTCCGTCTTCACCGTTAGCCGAGAGGTCGTTCGCACCATGCTGCCCCGCGGCAAAGGACACATCATCAACATCAGCTCCATGGCCGCACAATACGGCATCCCGAAGGTGATCGCCTATACCGCCTCCAAATCGGCCGTCGAAGGCATGACCAAAGCCATGGCCGTCGAACTGTCCCCCAAAGGCATCCTCGTCAACTGCATCGCTCCGGGATTCATCGCCACCGACATGTCCTCCAAAGCGCTCAACGGCGATGCGGAACGGAAACAAAAGGTCTTCTCCCGCACCCCGATGGGACGACTCGGCGATCCGGGCGATATAGGCGACGCCGCTCTCTTCCTGGCATCCGAACAATCTAAATATGTCACGGGCGTGATACTCCCGGTAGACGGTGGTAATTCTGTGGGATTCTAATGGTTAGATTGGATAGTTTTCCTTATATTTATGGTTATTGTGTAGCCCATCCTTGCGTCAAGTCTTGGGTGAACCATTCAAAACGACTGCTTGTCCCGGTAAGAGTAAAAGACTTACCGAATTAAATCTTTGTTCCTATGCATAGACGGATTCTTACGCCTCTGCTGGCCTTGGTAAGCTTTCTTTCACTTCAGAGTCAATCGCTGTACACGCCCCGGGATGTTAAACAGGCCTATAAGAAAGGTACCCGGTCCATCGACGGCAGGCCCGGCCCACACTACTGGCAGAACAGCGGCCGCTACGACATCACCGTCACCGCCCTCCCACCCGATCGCACCATCCGCGGAACAGAAACCATCGTTTATACCAACAACTCCCCCGATACGCTTAAGATCCTCGATTTCCGGCTCATCGTCAACATCCATAAACCCGGCATCACCCGCTACGGCTCCGAAGACTCCACCTATCTCACACCCGGCATCTCCATCGACAGCTACGCCGAGAACGGCCAGGCCAGACCCTGGCAAAATAATCCCACGGACGGTACCTGGAAATTGATCCGCCTCCTCTCCCCCCTGGCTCCCCGCGATTCGGTCCACCTCGACATCGGCTGGCACTACCTCATCTCGTTAAAGAGTAACCGCGAAGGGATCATCGACCCCACCACCTTTTATCTCGCCTATTTCTACCCCCGTGTAGCCGTATACGACGACTATAACGGCTGGGATCGGATGGATTTCACCGACCTCCAGGAATTCTACAACGATTTCAACGACTATACCCTGCGCGTACGCGTGCCCAAAAACTTCATCGTCTGGTCCACCGGCACCCTCCAAAACCCCGATGCCGTCCTGACACCCTCCTATGCCCAAAAGCTGGCGCGGTCCATGGCAACGGACGAGATCATCAATATTGCAACCCCCGCCGAGATCGCACGAGGAAAAGTAACGGCCGCCGGCGACGTGAACACCTGGATCTGGACCGCGAACGATATCTCGGACATGGCCACCGGTATCAGCGATCACTACGTCTGGGACGCCTCCAGCGTTGTCGTCGACGACGCCACCGGTCGCCGCGCAAGCGTCCAGGCCGCCTATAACGATACGGCAAAAGACTTTCATCATATGGTGGAATACGGCCGCCATGCGCTCGACTGGCTCTCGCACCACTGGCCCGGCGTCCCCTACCCCTTCCCAAAAACAACCATCTTCCAGGGTTATGCCGATATGGAATATCCCATGATGGTGAACGACAACACCACTCCCGATCCCTTCTTCTCCCGCTTCGTAGCCGAACATGAGATCGCCCATAGCTGGTTCCCCTTCTACATGGGCATCAACGAATCCCGCTACGCCTTCATGGACGAAGGCTGGGCCACCACCTTCGAACACCTCATCGGGCAGGCCGATCTTGGCAAAGAAAGGAATGACGAGCTCTTTAAGGAGTTTCGCATCAACAGCTATACGTACGACCCCTCGGCCGAGGAAGACCTGCCCATCATCACACCCGCGGATGCCCTCAAAGGCATCGGGTATGGCAACAACGCCTACGGCAAACCGGCACTGGCCTACCTGGCCATCAAGGATATGCTGGGTGACTCGCTGTTCGGAAAATGCCTGCACGGCTTTATGGACCGCTGGCACGGCAAACACCCCATCCCCTGGGACTTCTTCTATAGTTTCGACAACATCGCCGAAAAGGACCTCAACTGGTTTTGGACAAACTGGTTCTTCTCCAACAATTATATCGATCTCGCACTCACGAATGTCACGGGCGCAGATGACAACTATACCGTTTCCATCGACAATGTCGGCGGCTTCGCCATCCCCTTCGACCTGGTCCTCACCTACGACGACGGCAGCCAGGAACGCCGGCACCGTTCGCCCGGCGTCTGGGAGACTAACCAGGCCCATCTCAAGCTGCCGATCACCACAGCCCACGGCAAAAGACTAACAACCGTAACGCTCGATAACGGCATCTACGTGGACGCCAACGCTGCCGACAACAAGTGGACGATGCAATAGCTCTTCCATCTACTGATTTTCATGTATCTTCCCGCTCTAATGTACTGCAAGATCATGATGACCAGATTCCTTCTGCTGCCGGCACTGCTGATCGCCACTATCGCTAACGCACAGACGCTCCCTTTCCGCAATGCCACTCTGCCCATGGACCGCAGGGTCGATGACCTGCTTTCCCGTCTCACCCTGGAAGAAAAAGTATCCTTATTAGGCTATCGCAGCAAGGCCGTCGACCGGCTCTCCATCCCCGCCTACAACTGGTGGAACGAAGGGCTGCACGGCGTGGCCCGCGCCGGCGAAGCCACCGTCTTCCCACAGGCAATCGGCATGGCCGCCTCCTGGGACAACGATCTGCTCCGGCAGATCGCCGACGCGATCTCCACGGAAGCCCGCGCCAAATACAACCTCTCCACCGCCGCCGGCCGGCACGAACAATACATGGGCCTCACCTTCTGGTCGCCCAATATCAACATCTTCCGCGATCCCCGCTGGGGCCGCGGTCAGGAGACCTACGGCGAAGACCCCTTCCTGACAGCGATGATGGGCACCGCCTTCGTCCGTGGTGTCCAGGGTAACGACCCCCACTACCTCAAAGCCTCCGCCTGCGCCAAACACTTTGCCGTACACAGCGGCCCCGAAGCGGACCGCCATACCTTCGATGCCATCGTAGACCAAAAAGACCTCCGCGAAACCTATCTCTACGCGTTCAAAAAGCTGGTGGACTCGGGCGTGGAATCCGTAATGTGCGCCTACAACCGCATCAACGGCGAACCCTGCTGCTCCGGCCCCACGCTCCTGCATCGCATCCTCCGCGACGAATGGCATTTCCAGGGCCATGTCGTCACCGACTGCGGCGCACTCGACGATATCTTCGAACGGCATAAAGTGCTTGCAGGACCGGTAGAGACCGCCGCCGCGGCCATCAAGGCCGGCGTAGACCTCGACTGCTCCAACATCCTCCAGGACGACGTCCTGAAAGCCATCCAAGCCGGCCTGCTCACCAAAACCCAGGTAGACTCCGCCCTGGCGCCGCTCCTCCGGACACAAATGAAACTGGGCTTCTTCGACGATAAGACCGCCGTTCCCTTCAGCGGCTATGGCGCGGACAGCGTGCATAACGCCTACCATATAGCCCTGGCCCGGCAGATGGCCGCGGAAAGCATCTTCCTCCTTAAAAACGAAAACAACGTGCTGCCCCTCCGCAAGACATCGCTCTCCTCGCTGATGATCGTCGGCCCCAATGCCTTCAACTTCGACGCCCTTTCCGGCAACTACCACGGCGTATCCTCCCGCGTGGTCACCTTCCTGGAAGGGATAACCGCCGCCGCCGGCCCCGCCATGCATGTCGAATACGACCAGGGCTGCGACTATAAAGACTCTATCCACTTCGGCGGTACCTGGGCCGCCTCGAACTGCCAGGCTACCATCGCCGTGATCGGCCTTACCCCCGTAATGGAAGGCGAAGAAGGCGACGCCTTTCTCGCCCCCCACGGCGGCGACCGCACCGACCTCAGCCTACCCTACGCCCATATCGCCTATATCAAAGCGCTTCGCAAAGCCATCGGCAATAAACCCCTGATAGTCGTCGTAACCGCCGGCAGCGCCGTCGATCTCAGCCCCATCACCCCCTATGCCGACGCCATCCTGCTCGCCTGGTATCCCGGCGAACAAGGCGGCAACGCCCTGGCCGATATCCTCTTCGGTACTATCTCGCCCTCCGGACATCTGCCCGTGACCTTCTACCGGTCTACCACCGACCTCCCGCCCTATCGTGACTATAGCATGAAAGGCCGGACCTACCGCTATTACAACGGCCCCGTACAATACCCCTTCGGTTTTGGATTGAGCTATACTTCGTTCCATTACAGCTGGCAACGGCCGGCCAACAAACAATATTCGGCAACCGACACCATCCGGGTCGTGGCAGGAGTTACCAACGACGGCCCCATGGATGGCTCGGAGGTGATACAGGCCTATATCGGGTATCCTAAGCAGGAACGGATGCCGGTCCGCGAATTGAAGGCCTTCCACCGCCTGCCGGTGCCCCGCGGCGAAGAACGCGACTGGCAGCTGTCGATCCCCGTGAGCGAATTGCAGAAATGGGATCTGGCCACCGGAAAATGGAAACTCTATCCCGGAACCTACCACATCGTGCTGGGCAGCAATTCCCGCGATGAAAAGCTCACCGGAACGTTCACGGTCGCACCGTGATCAAACGGACAACCGTATCTTTTTCCGTTCAAGCACGCCCGTGAGTAACACAATTAGGAAAGCAAACACCAGCGATTTGCCCACGCCGATCCAGCCGGTGCGCAAAGCCTCCGGCACACGCCACGATTCGCCGAGCAGCTTTAGGATGGCAAAATGAATATCGGGCAGGAGATAACACGTCAGCGTGATCGTACCCGCCGGCCGTAACAAGCGGTACCAACCTTGTTTGTTCTTCAGGTCCACCACATACGCCAGGATCACCGTACAACCGATGCTGATCCCCGTACAGATCAGTATCCACGAAGGCGAGTCCTCCAGCTTGGAGATGCCTTTCAACGGCCGGAGGAGAAAACCGGCTACCAGCAGCACCGGCACCCATGCCGCCAGCACCCCGAGCGACCGGGTCGTCTTACCCTGCTCCGTCATCCGCCGGTAATATACCGTCGTCATCAGACCCGCCATGGTAAACGCACTCAGCCCTCCGCTCCCACCCAGCGTGAGCGAACGCAAGGGCAAACCGTCACCCAGGTCCGAACACGCCGCGATCGATACGCAAAGAAAATACAAGGCAAACAAACCCAGCAGCCACAAGCGATCGCCAGCCAGGAAGTACAACAGCGCACAGCTGAGATACGCCCAGCCGATCAACCCCAGGATACCCCACCAATGCGGCCGCAGCCCCATGGGATGCGCGGGTGTACCACCCTGAAAGATACACGCCATCCACACCAGCGCCGCAACACCCACACCGCGGAAAAGCCACCGCTTCCACTCCGGCCATGCCTCGGGATAGACCAGCCAGATAAAAAAGAACGCCAGCGTGATGATCAGCAAAAACCCGAACTGGCCCACGAAACCCGGGGCCGGAGTGACGAACTCTTCATAGTTGACCAGGAAAAAACCCATCACCACCAGCGCAAAGCTCCGGCGCAGAATATTCCACACCGTCCTCCCTTTCGAGAAACCCCGCTGCTGGCCATACCGCATGGCCAGCGGGATCGAAAGCCCGACGATAAAAAGGAATGCGGGAAAGATGGTATCCGCAAAACCCAGCCGGTCTTCCCCTTCACGCGCATGCTCGAGCCAGTCGGGGATGCGGACGTCGAGAACAAGATCGTTGACAAAGATCATGAAGAACATGGTCAGGGCCCGGAAAGCATCGATGGATGCCAGGCGTTTCCGTGGAGTAGTAGCGGTGGTTATGGTCATGGGGAGTGAGTGATTAAGAAACCATCATATAAACAATTTTTTCCAGTAGAAAAGCCAATCGATCATCCTGCTCGTGTATCCATACTCGTTGTCGAACCAGGCGATCAGCTTCAGCTGACGTCCCGCGACCGAGGTCAACGTGCCGTCGACCACACACGAATGCGTA
This sequence comes from Puia sp., assembly GCA_035946435.1. Taxonomy (GTDB): domain Bacteria; phylum Bacteroidota; class Bacteroidia; order Chitinophagales; family Chitinophagaceae; genus Puia. Next base: position 14,807 of record DASYZH010000336.1, read on the forward strand.
TTCCCCTTGATGTCCAGCGAAACCAACGGCTCCTCGGTATACTCCAGGATTCCCTCGTATTCCTCCTGGGCGGCCCGGCGGAATAGCGCATTGATATCCCCGGCCGTCACGCGCGTCTGCAACTGTACCGTAAAATCCGCCATGGCGCCATTGGCCACCGGCACCCGCGTCGACACCGCCGCGATCCGGTCCTTCAAGGCCGGCAATAACCGCTCCAACGAACCCGCGAGATCGATCTCCACCGGTATGATCGACTCCGCCGCCGCACGGCCCCGCCGGTATTGCTTATGGGGCGCATCCACCAGCTCCTGCCGCGAAGTATAGGAATGCAGGATATTCACCTGCGCCGACTCGATGCCGATCCGATCCAGCAGATACAACACATGCGTCGAACAGTTGGTCATACAACCACCCGGCGCCACGATTTCCATATCCGGCGTCAACAATTGGTTGTTGAACCCATAGATCAACAGCGGCAGGTCCGGCGACCCCGTGGTCGACAACAACACCTTCCGCGCGCCCGCACGGAGATGAATGGCCGCCGCAGGGCCGGAAGACGTTGTGTGTGTAAACCTGCCGGAACATTCCAGCACGATGTCCACCTCCAGCTCCGCCCAGGGCAGCTTCGCCGGATCTTCCTGCTGAAAGACCGCAAAATGCTTCCCCCCCACCAGGATCTGCCCGTCGCTGTAAGACAAAGACATAGGCAGCGTTCCGTATACGGAATCATACCGCAGCAGATACGCCAGGTTCTCGGGCTCCATGATGTCATTGACGGCTACCAGCTCGACGCCTTCCAGCGAAAGCAACCGCCTCGCCAACAACCGGCCGATCCGGCCCATTCCATTGATCGCAATCCGCATAATTATAGCAACTAGTATGATTAGAGGAACAAATATACAGGTAAACACATACCGATCCTTCCCGTATTTTTATAGACCTTTGCAGCCGATGTCACTAACCTTCAGCTCCGTCCTTATTATCGACGAAATGCCCATGATCGTCGCCGGCCTTCGGGAAACTCTCCGCTCTGTGCAACCGTCTATACAAATAGACCACGCAGACCATGTGCTCACCGTCCTTTCCTCCCACCTGTACAGCAGGCGGTCCTTCGATCTCATCATCCTCGGCTCACCCGAAGACAATTCCCCCGGCGGCTACCTGCTGCCCGCGGCGGAACTAAAAGAAAAATTCCCCGGCACCCGCATCATGATCTACACCGAAGACTACGACCCCATCCTCATCGGCAAGATCGGCGACGGCATCGACGCCTGCGTACACAAACACGAAGATGCGGGTGAGATCCGTATCGCGTGGAACCGCCTCCTCGAAGGCGAATGCTACCTCTCCCCCCTGCTGCACTCACTTTATGTCCTCTATCGCCTGAACCGATAAGAAAATGTCTGTCCGTCGGACGAGCCGCCCCTGGCGGCCCAGGGAAAAAAAATTTTCCTATCAACCCGGTATTCTCTAAATTTGAGGTCATCAGATGATACGATGAAAAAGACTCCTTCAACACCTCTCCCCCGTCATTCGCTCGCCGACGCCGTCGTCGGCCGCCTGCAGCAACAGCTTTCCCTCGGCGTCTACCAGGCCGGCGACAAACTACCCTCGGAACCCGAACTGATGGTGCAATTCGGCGTCGGCCGCAGCACTATCCGCGAAGCCATCCGCATCCTCGCTAACACAGGCCTGGTGACCGTCCGGCAGGGCTCCGGAACCATGGTGGAAGCGCAACGCGGCATCGCCGAACCGCTGCCCCAACGATTGAAGCGCGCGGCTGCGGACGACCTGGACGAGGTCCGGCAGCTGCTCGAAATGAAGATCGCCGAAAAAGCCGCCCTGCTCCGCACCCGCAAAGACATCACCAAAATGCAATCCCTGCTGGAACAACGCAATAGCGCCGCCCGCAACGGCGACACCCGGGAAGCCATCGCCATCGACATCCGCTTTCACGTAGCCATGGCCGTTGCCGCCCGCAACGACATCCTCGCAGACCTGTACCGTACCGTCGCCGAACAAATGGGCCGCCACTTCCGGCAGACCTACCTCACTACGGATAGATTCGTGGCATCCCAACACCTCCACGAACAATTGTTACAAAGCATTATTGACAAGGACCCTAAAAAGGCCTGGCAATACGCAGAAAAGATCTCCCGTCCAGCATAAATATCTGACCAACCATGAGCTCGACTATCGCCCCCCCGACAAACGATACCACCGCAGCCGCGGAGCAGACCGTGCAAAAAACCGTCTTCTCTATCCTCCTGGCGATCAGCATCTCCCACATGCTCAACGATACGATGCAGTCCCTGATCCCATCGACCTATCCCCTCTTGAAAAGATCCCTCCATCTCGACTTCAGCCAGCTCGGCCTCGTCACCTTCGCCTTCCAGCTCACCGCCTCGCTGCTGCAACCCTTCGTAGGGCTCTATACCGATAAAAAACCGCAACCCTATTCCCTCGCCACCGGCATGTGCTTCACCCTCGTGGGGCTCGTGCTGCTATCCCGCGCCTCGAGCTTTTCCATGGTCCTCGTATCCGTAGCCCTCGTCGGCGTCGGCTCTTCGATCTTTCACCCCGAAGCAAGCCGGCTGGCGTATCTCGCCTCCGGCGGCAAACGCGGCCTGGCGCAGTCGATCTTTCAGCTTGGTGGCAACGCCGGCGCTTCCCTGGGGCCCCTCCTCGCGGCCCAGATCGTAGCACCCTATGGCCAGTCCAACATCATCTGGTTCGGCCTTTTCGCACTGCTCGCCATCGGCATCCTCCTGCGCACCGCCGGCTGGTATCGCCGCAACCTCGGCAACCGGAAAAAACGTACTGTAGCCCCCGCCGAACCCCTGCCCTTCTCCAAAGTCCGCGTGGCCACCGCCCTGCTCATCCTCCTCGTGCTCATCTTCTCGAAATATTTCTACATGGCCAGCATGAGCAGCTACTATACCTTTTTCCTGCTGGATAAATTCCACGTTTCCGTGCAGACCTCCCAGATGATGCTTTTCCTCTTTCTCTTCGCCGTGGCAGCCGGCACCATGATCGGCGGCCCCATCGGCGACCGCTTCGGCCGCAAATACGTCATCTGGTTCTCCATCCTCGGCGTAGCCCCCTTCACGCTCATGCTGCCCTACGCCAACCTCTTCTGGACCGGCGTGCTCTCCGCAGTCATCGGCGTCATCCTGGCCTCCGCCTTCTCCGCTATCCTCGTCTACGCCCAGGAACTGGTACCCGGCAAGGTGGGCCTCATCGGCGGTCTGTTTTTCGGCCTCGCCTTCGGCATGGGTGGCATCGGAGCCGCCGTCCTCGGCCGGCTCGCCGACCAAACCAGCATTCGCCACGTCTTCCATCTCTGCGCCTTCCTCCCCCTCCTGGGCCTGCTCACCGGCTTCCTCCCGAACCCGGAGAAAAAACGCTAGCCACCCCCAAAAGCCAGAGGCCGTCCCCTCTCGGGGACGGCCTCTAACGATTGCTTGCCTATAAAGACTTATTTCTTGGTAGTCGTGTCTTTCTTGGAAGTATCAGCAGCCATCTTCGAAGAATCAGCAGCCATCTTGGAGCTGTCTACAGCCATCTTGGAGCTGTCAACGGCCATCTTGGTGGAGTCAGTCTTAGCTTCGGTGCTGGAGCTGTTGTTACATGCGGCGAAAGCGGCGATAGCGGCTACGAACAAGAATTTTTTCATTTGAGATTGTTTTAAATTAACGTTAATTGAATGGTTTCGTGGAATTAATACCGGCTCAAAAGAAAAGTAACCCGCCCGGATCAACCTTTTTTATATATTTTTAATTACAATTCATACTCGACTAAAAATAAGGGGCCCCACGCTTTTTTTTGAATTTTTACCCGTAGTTTGGGTTACGAATGTTTAATTTGAGTATTAAAGCATAGTACAACGCGTGAGGACAGAGACCAACGACCAAAAATTACTTGAAGGACTGGCTCAAAACGATCGAAAGGCCATCGAGACGATCTACCGGCAACACTACAATATGGTGCAGTCCCTGATACTCAGCAACAGTGGCTACCCCGACGATGCCCGCGACATTTTCCAGGAAGCCATGATCGTGCTGTACGAAAAGGTAAGATCAGGCTCCTTTGAACTCAACAGCCAGCTAAAGACCTACCTTTATTCCGTATGCCGCCGGCTTTGGCTCAAGCGGCTGAACCAAATGCAACGAAAGGCCTCTCCGGAGGTAGAAAACCTCGAAGAAACCGTACCCGTAGAAGAAGAGCTGGAAGCGCACGAACGACGAAACAAGGATTTCCTCCTGATGGAGCGATCCATGAACAGCCTCGGCGAACCCTGCAAAAGTCTGTTGGAAGCTTATTACCTGGAAAAAAGAAGCATGGTCGAAATAGCAGGCGATTTCGGCTACACCAACGCAGACAACGCGAAGAACCAGAAGTACAAATGCCTGATGCGGTTGAAAAAGATATTCAATCAGTTGAAATAAACAATTCTGTCAGTTAAAAAAATAAGTGGACCCGATGCAAGACACCATCCTATTAGACGCTGTCGAACGCTATATCCGCGGGGAAATGCCCCCCGAAGAAAAAGCGTTGTTCGAACACCTCCGCAATACTAATCCGGAAGTGGACCAGTTGGTCGTCGAACATTCCTTATTCCTGGATAAATTCACCCAATACGGCGTTACTCACCGGTTCAAAGATCAGCTGGTGGCTATTCATAACCAGTTCGTCCAGGAAGGCGGCATCACCGACCAGCGTCCCGCCATCGTCGTGACCCTCTGGAAGAAATACAAACGCACCGTCTTCGTCGCCGCCTCCATTGCCGGCATCACCGCCCTCGTGATCAGCGGCCTCGTTTCCGTGCTGTCTCCCAAGGTAAAACCGTCACAGCTCGAATATCTTAGCGGACAGATCGCCGCCCAGGGTTATAAGCTGAACAAGCTCGACACCAAGGTGAACTCCGCCGAAACTCCGGCTCCTTCCTTTAGCCGCGGTGGTACCGGATTCCTCATAGATGGCAAAGGCTACCTGATCACAGCGGCACATATTTTCAAAAATGCCACCCAGGTCGAAGTACAGAATACCCTGGGTGAATACCGCGCCAGGATCATCCAGGTCGACCATCAGGCGGACCTCGCGCTCCTCAAGATCGAGGACACGACCTATCACGCCTTTTCTTCCCTGCCCTACGGCATCAGCAAAACGGGCGCCGATCTGGGTGAAGATGTCTTCACCCTGGGTTATCCACGCCCGGAGATCGTTTATGGAAAAGGATACATGAGCGCCAACACGGGCTACCAGGGTGACACCACGAACTTCCAGCTGACCATCGCCGCCAATCCCGGCAACAGCGGCACCCCGGTGCTCAACAACGATGGCGAGGTCGTCGGTATGGTAAGCTCCACCCAGCAGAATGCCCAGGGCATGGTCTTCGCCGTCCGCTCTAAAAATATCTTCCAGGCGCTCGACGCCATGCGCGCCGACAGCACCCTGCAGACCACGGATAGCACGATCAGCCACCTCAAGATCCCGACTACCTCCTTTATGAAGGGCATGGAACGGAAAACACAGCTCAAACGCCTCGAAGATTATATCTTCATCGTGAAAAGTAATTAAAAAAAGGCCCGCGGGCCTTTTTTTATTTCCAAAGATTATTCGGATACTCTCCTTTCCTGATCAACGCATTCAAACTCTCCTGCACCCCCGGCGCATCTTCTTTGTAAGTAACGCCAAACCATTTCGCCGAAGTAGGGATCACCTTGATAACCCCCTTCCCTTCCTTAATGTACCTATCCCCGATGATCGGAATAAAAAACTCGGCCTTGGGATTCGTCCCATGCTCCTTCAGGAATTCCCCAAACAATTTCCCGAGATACGGAAAGATGGTGGCATCAAATCCCCAGAAATTCATCGAGACCTGCGAATCGAAAGGCACCGTAAATTTCTTATCGCCTTCCTCATACGTGATCTTGTCCCCATCCTGGTAGATCTTGGTCCGCTCCGCAATGGAAACCAGGTTGCCCGCAGCATCCACCTCACAGACACCGCGGCTCACCGTTCCGTTGTCGCTCAGGGTCTTGGCCAGTTCATAGCCGATTATAGATTGTGTCTTCGGGTTCACATCTTTCGTAAGGAATTTATAGGCCTTTTCGAACGCATCCCGGCCATAGAAATCATCTGCGTTGATCACCGCAAATGGTTCTTTGATCGCATCCCTGGCGCAGAGAACGGCATGCGCAGTGCCCCAGGGCTTGGTCCGGTCCGCCGGTACAGGATAATCGCCGGTAAAACTGCGTAGGTCCTGGTAAACATAATCTATCGCTATTCTTCCCTTGAGCTTAGGCTCGAAGATGGCCCTGAAATCATCGGCGAAGTCTTTCCGGATAATGAACACTACCTTTGTAAACCCCGCCCGGATGGCATCGTAGATGGAATAATCCATTATCGTTTCTCCACTGGGTCCGAAGCCTTGTATCTGTTTCATACTTCCATAACGGGAGGCCATGCCGGCAGCTAAGATCAAAAGGGTTGGTTGCATTATGACAATTTTAAATTTAGGACACGAAAATCAAACATTACCTTGAATCCTCCAGCACTCCAGATCGAACGATTGCATTGGCCGGAAGCCACCGCGCAAGACATCGATATCGACGTGCTGCGCCTGGACCTGTTACACCCCGTGCTCTCCGGGAACAAATGGTTCAAGCTCCACCGGCATCTCGAGCTCGCCGGCCGTTCACCCCTCCTCACCTTCGGCGGCGCCTGGTCGAACCATCTCGTCGCAACAGCCTTCGCCGCACAGCAGGCCGGCCTTCCGTCCATCGGCATCATCCGCGGCGAACGCTCATCTACCCTCTCTGCAACCCTGCAGGAAGCAGCAGGCTATGGCATGCAGCTGGAATTCATCACGCGGGAACAATACGCTGAAAAAACCGCCTTTCTAAAAAACGCCCGTTATCCCGGCGCTTATATCATCCCCGAAGGCGGTGGCGGTCTGCCCGGGATCATCGGCAGCGAATCGATATTAAGCAAAATAGATGCCCAACCTTATACGCATATCTTATGCGCCGTCGGCACCGGCACCACCTTCCTCGGCCTGGTACGGGCGTCACACCCCGGTCAGTGGGTCATCGGCGTGCCGGTGTTGAAAGGGCTGGATTCCATTTCCGCCATCGATCTCGCCGGTGTGCTGACACCGGAACAGGCCGGCCGCGCCCGGCTTCTCCCCGGCTATCATTTCGGGGGCTATGCCCGGCATCCGCAACCACTGCTGGATTTCATGAACGACCTCTACACCCAGTCCGGCATCCCCACCGATATCGTCTACACCGGAAAATTGTTCTATGCCGTACACGACAGCCTTCGCCGTCATTTTTTCCCCACCCATTCAAGACTTTTGCTCATCCACAGCGGCGGCCTGCAGGGCAACCGCTCCCTCGCCCCGGGGCAGCTCCTATTTTAGGTATCCGGCCCACCCGCCCCGCAAGACAATTTTAGGCCCGGAATTTGTAACTTTGCCGCCATGCATAGGACCGCAGGATTACTGTTTATCGGCGTCTTTCTTACAGTTGTCCTCCGGGCACAGGACACGCTTCCCCGGTTCACCGCCACGGCACGCGGCCCCGGGAAGATCCTCATCAGCTGGCACAACAAATATCCCGTTGTCTCCCAGATCAGTATCCAGCGCTCGACGGACAGCCTCAGGGATTTTACGACGCTCATCACGGTCCCCGATCCCCATCTCCCCGAGAACGGCGCGGTGGATAACAAGGCGCCGCATCCCAATTTCTATTACCGGCTTTTCATCGTCCTGGATAACGGCAAATACCTGTTCACACACTCGGAGCGGCCACGCGCCAATACCGGCCAAACGCCCGCTGCCGTCGCCGCGGATAAAGCGGATAATGCCGACAACGCCGATAATCCCATCGTCCGGCCGGAAGATACCCGCGTCATGTTCATCACCCCCGCCGACAGCAGGTCGAAAAGCACGCTGAAGCTGCCTTCTTCCATTCACGGTTCGCCGGGACTCGCGATCGCAAGTTCCATCTTCGTGCGCAGAGGCGACACCATGCTGGGTAAGTTGTCCGGCAAGGCAATCGAGGCCTTTCGCGATTCGGTGCTCCGCCATTCCAAAGACACGATCATCTTTGTCAACGGAGACACCCTGCTGATCAAACCCTTTGTACCAAAAGAGATCTACAAAGTCTCCCCCTTTGTCTTCACGGGCAAATACGGCAATATCCATATCGCCCTGCCCGAAGCGCCCAAAAGACACTATGCCGTAAAATTCTTCGATGAGAACAATAAGCTCCTGTTCGAGCTGTCGGAGATCAAAGACCCTTCGCTTATCCTCGATAAAACCAACTTCCTGCACGCCGGCTGGTTTCATTTCGAGCTCTATGACGGTGATCAGCTAAAAGAGAAAAATAGATTTTTTATCCCAAAAGAGTTTTGATCATACCCCGGTCTTCCGCCAGCGTGACCCCGAACACCTCGGCAAACCGCGCCTTCCATTTTTCTTTCACCTCCTCCATCGGCACGGCTCTCCCCAGTTCCCGTTCGATCGACGTCACCTGCTTGTCCGGTATGCCACATGGCACGATATTCCCAAAATAGCTCAGATCCGTACTCACATTCAACGCAAACCCATGCATCGTGATCCACCGGCTGCATCGTACCCCGATCGCCATGATCTTCCGCGCCCTCCCCTTTACCTCCGGCTCGATCCATACACCCGTCTCCCCCGGACTCCTGTCGCCTGTGACCCCATAATCCGATAACACCCGGATCGCGACTTCCTCCAGGTTTCGTAAATATTTCCCGATATCCGTATAGAATTTCTCGAGATCTATTATAGGGTAGCCCACCAGCTGCCCCGGCCCATGATAGGTAATATCACCGCCCCGGTTGCTTCGGAAGAATTGGATGCCCTTCTCCTGCATCGTCTCCTCGCCGATGAGCACATTTTCGATATGCCCACTCTTCCCAAGGGTATACACATGCGGGTGCTCGACCAACAGCAAATAATTCGTCGTGTCGCCCCCCGCCCCGGTCTTGATCCGGACATTGGCATTCAGCAAGGCCTCCTGGTAATCCCAGGCCTGCTGGTATTCCATCTGCCCCAGGTCTTTAAAGATGACTATTTGCATGCCGCAAATTTACTAAATCGTACCTTTGTATGCTATGCACGCTGACAAACACGGAGAACTGGACGAAAATCCATCCGCCGATAGTTCGGAGGAACTATATGAGCGCCTGAACCTCAAGGTGGATAAAGGCCAGGAACCCCTGCGCATCGACAAATTCCTGGTCCAGCGGATCGAGCACGCCTCGCGCAACAAGATCCAAAAAGCGCTGGAGGCGGGCATGGTGCTCGTCAACAACAAGCAGGTAGCCCCCAATTACAAGATCCGCCCCCTGGACGAGATCGTTCTCTATTCGGACAAAGAAGCGCCTGGCGAAGAGATCGTCCCCGAAGAGCTTCCGCTGAACATCCAGTACGAAGACGACGACGTGATGATCATCAACAAGCCGCCCGGTATCGTCGTGCATCCCGCCAGCGGCAATTACTCCGGCACCCTGATCAACGGGGTAGCCTGGTACCTGCTGCAAAAGAACGCAGCCCTCTCCGAGCAGAGCCTGCCCCGCTGGGGACTCGTGCACCGCATCGACAAGAATACCAGCGGACTCATGGTCCTCGCGAAATCAGAAAACGCCGTCCGCAGCCTGGCCAAACAGTTCTTCGACCATACGGTAAAACGGCAATACATGGCCCTGGTGTGGGGAGACCTCGTGGAAGACACCGGCACTGTAGTCGCCCACGTCGGCCGCCACCAACGCTTCCGCAAGCTGTTCGACGCCTACCCCGAAGGGGAGCACGGCAAAGAAGCGATCACCCACTACAAAGTCCTGGAACGTTTCGGCTATGTCACCCTCGTGCAATGTATCCTGGAGACCGGCCGCACCCACCAGATCAGGGTGCATATGCAACACATCGGGCACCCCCTCTTCAACGACGATACCTATGGCGGTGATAAGATCGTCAAGGGTACCGTCTTCAGCAAATACCGCCAGTTCGTGGACAATTGCTTCGAAGCCTGTCCACGCCATGCCCTGCACGCTAAAACCATCGGATTCGTACACCCGTCGACGGGAGAAGAAATGCTGTTCGAAAGCGAGCTGCCGGAAGACATGCGCTCCGTGATCGAAAAATGGCGCAACTATACCAGCGCCACCAATATCAGGCGGTAACCAGCCCAAAAGTATCGCCCGCCATCGCCCGGTATCGCCCGCCATAGCCCGCCATCGCCTGCCGCATCCCTATTTTGCCTCCCCGGTATACCACCGCTTCGCTTCGCCTGCCAGCCGGATGCCCTCCAGGATGCGTTCCCGGTATTCCTCGATGGTCGGTTTCCAGAAAGTCTGCAGAAACCCGAGCAAATTTGCGCCTTCCAGATGATCCCTGCCAAACCTCACCGTCTTGCCAATGCTTTCTTTATTATCCGCATGAAAACTGCCGGTCGGTATCTGGTCATATCCATCGGAACCCAGCTCGACATAGGCACTTACATAGGTCCGCTCTTTCCCTTCCAGGTGATCCAGGTCGAAATTCTCGCCATAATACCAATTGCTTTGGATAACGGATTTGGGCATATTCCGATAGAACAGCTCCGGATGATGCCAAACATAGTCGGACCATATCCACGGACGGGCTCCTGCTTTCTCCACTTCCCCCGCCAGGAAATAAAAATCCCCCCACCAACGCTCCTCCTGCCGGACGACGACGAAATTATAGCTCTTCTGATTCTCGGCAGTCTCCTCGTCCATGCCCAAATGGAAAAAACGCGGTTTGTCGAAAATATCGGCCACCTCCGCGATCAGCGCGCTGCAAACGGAATAATATTCTTCCGTCGAGACCATCCGGGAATAAGTCTTCAACCAGGTGTCATGCGCCGCCGAGAAATTCAGCTTCGGGATCGGCTCCAACCCCAGTTTCCGCATCCTCTTCAGCTCCTCCCGCAGCCGGGCGACGGACCAGGCTCCCTGTACGGCTATCTCAGGATGACTCATATAGCTGACGGCATCACCCAGATCGATGACCACCAGGTTCATCCCCTCCCTGGCCATGCTTTCAACCGCATCGTTCCATAAAGGCTCGCTCAACCGGAGTGCCGCACGATAGCCGCGGAACGGCCTCCCCGCATAGATGTATTCCTCCCACATGTTGAAGCTGAGATGCAACAGACATCCCCATATTTTATCCGCCATGATACATTGATTTGATTTGATGAAGGATCGTTTATCCCATAATCACCCTGTTCCCGGTTGCGATGCTTTCATAACAGGCATTCATGACCTCGATCGTCCGCTTATGCCAGGATAGGTTTATTTTGGGCGTCTTTCGGTTACGAACGCAGTCCACGAATTCATCCATGAGCCCGATCCATTCGTCGAAATAGGTATATTGCACGGTATACCGGTCGTTCGGGATCCCGTTGTGGTAGACATTGGGACCGAAACAATCGGCAAAGAGCATTCCCTTTTCACCGGAGATCGTCAGGTTGACCTCCATCCGCTTAGGAGAAATTTCCCACCCCGGACCCGGCACCTCCAGTTTCTCCTCCAGCCTCGACCACGAAGGATCAAAAAGGAACGAGACGCCGTTTTTCATCCTGCCGCTGATCAGCATCGTGTCCTCCACGGCAAGGCCCGGCCGGAGATTGGGACCCGCCTCGGCAAAAACATAATCGAAATCACTGTCCACCATCCAACGGATCAGGTCAAAAACGTGCGGATGATCCGACAAGCATCCCCCGCGAAACCGCTGGTCGCCGGCCTTCAACGAAACTCTTTTCCCGTAGCTCTCCTCGGGAACACCCTGCCAGGGGAAGGCCCAAACGGGGGATAAGGTGATATTGGTCGCATTGAAAGCCAGTATCTCTCCTAATTCCCGGGATTGAACAATCCGCCTTACCCTTTCCACCACAGGATTGTAGTGCAGCTCCAATTCCACCTGGCAAACGATACCACTGTCGCTTACCAACCGGATCATCTCTTCATATTCGGTCATATCGAAGCTGGGTATTTTCATCGAGAGAATGTGGATCCCCCGCCGGGCACATTCCCTGAATTGCTGCAGATGCCTGTCGTTGGCCGAAGCCATCACCACCGCTTCTATCTCGGGATGCTTATCCAGCATTTCCGTCTCATCGGTATAGCAGGGGATTCCGGGGTTCTGTTGCAGAAAGTTTTCCCTTATCTTCCCGGTCTCCGCGCTGGCCGCTACCCATTGGAAATTTCGGTTGTCTTTCAAGGTCTGGAAATACTTCCTCGAATGGCCATGCGTTAGGGATAACATCGCTATTTTTACAGGTTCCATAGTTGACTAATTTGATAGATGTATTTTTCTGCGTTCCTTGTTCGATAAATAGGCGGCCCCAAGCAATCCGGTCAGACGCTGATGCTGCTCCCGCCATTCGCTCGCCAGCGGCGGCGTGGTGATCACACTGAATGCCGAACGGATAAAGTCGATCTGATCATAGGGATGATCGAACAGCTCCATGTCACCATCCGTGAAAGCCACGTCTCCGCCTTCCGTAAAGGAATAAACGGAATGGGCGGGCACCTGGGTATCGACGACCATATCACAGGCCGTTCCCCTGCGGGCAATGAACTCGTGCCGCTCGATCAGCGCTCTGCCGGGAGG
>DASYZH010000337.1:0-6669 GCA_035946435.1 Puia sp.
CTGCCGGGGCTATTGGATTGAACAGCAGCCCCGGCCTCCTGGCGATCGCTCGCAATACCATCGCGACAATGCAAAGGTGGCAGGATTTTAACGGCTCGAATAGCTTTTTCCCCGCCGCAGTGCGGGTGGGTTACAATCCCGACACCATACTTGGACAGCTCAGGATATATTGTTCAAATATGTATCCCAACGGATTCCGGAAAGGCAATCCCCACGGCATAGAAAATTGCAGCACGGTACCGAATACGATTAATGAAATGCTCTGCATGAGCAACCAGGATCTGCTACGGGTTTTTGAAGTGTGGCCCAAAAATAGAGATGCGACTTTCTACAATATCCGAAGCGAAGGCGCATTTCTTGTCTCCGCCCAAATGAAAAAGGGTCGCGTCGAATATGTGCGTGTCTTTAGCGAGAAAGGGCATTCCCTCGTATTGCAAAATCCATGGCCGGGCAAGACAGCATTGATCATCAGTAACAAAACGGCTCCCAGGCAATCATCGGGGGAATGTATAACGGTCAATACTCGTAAAGGCGAGGAGTTGATGATAACGGAAGATCACCTGCAACTTGAACCGCTCAACGGAAGCCTGGTGCTGACCACGCGGCGGTACGATGGCTTGAAAGTGGTCGGGGAAGATACCTTGTATCCTTTCCCTTCCCCCGAAGTCGCCGCAAAAAACGCGATGCGTGTGCAGGTCCTGAGCAGCAGCGTTCCGGAAGAACCCGGGGCGATAGACATAACCGTTTCCTGCAAGGCGACCGCCGCGCTCCCCGCGACCGCAGTAGCGGCTTCTTTCACCTTTTCCGACTGGAACCCGGCCAACTATGTTCTCGTCCCTGCGGCAGTGTATAACGGCAACCGCTACCGCGCGATCGGCAACGGATACGATCCTGCCTATCCAAAGGATATGTACTACAACCCTTCCGTCCCTTTGACCATCTCCAACAACCCGAGGCTGGCCCTTGACAAAGGAGAGCCTTCGCTCATCGAGCTGCAAACGGGCAATACTTCCACCCCCGCGATGTGCTTTTTCTCCGCGCGGGCGAAGAAGGGGTTCATCGTACTGACCACGCAGGGTACCCGGCTGGGGGCCAACGGGCTCACCGTGGCCGAAAATGCACCTCAGGATACCTGCTCGTTCCAGGTCAGCGCGCCCTCGATGCGAAAGCTGGCCGCCGGTTTCGGGGACTTCCACCCGAGCGGCGATAAGGCGCCCGACTGGGCAGTGGGTGATTCCGTGACGCTGCGATTCCGCGTCTTTGTATTCGATGCGCCGGACATACCCGCCTTACTGCGGAAATTTTTCAACGTCCGCAAATCGCTCTCCGGACCGAACCAACCCCGCGACCTGCTGCCGAAAAGCCAGCAATTCAAATTTGGAACCGATATCAGCCGCAGTCTCTGGTCGGAAAATCCGGCCGGCAACTACTACCTGCCCGAAAACAGCCGGAACTTCCAGCTGGGTTGGGTCGGCGGTTTGATGAATACATTACCGCTGCTGGCGCTCGATAGTCCCGTGGAACGGGAAAGGGTAGGCCAGGAATTCGATTTTGTCGTGCATAAGCTGCAGGGCCGGAGCGGCTTTTTCTATGGCGGGATCACCGCGGACGGCCACATCGAGGCGGAAAAGATGAACCCCGACTTTCCCGCGATCCAGGCCATGGTACGCAAGAACGGCGATGCGCTGTTCTGGATGATCAAACAGTTGGAGCTGCTGCGGGCGCAGGGTCATGGCGCCTTCATAAAAGCCGATTGGAAAGCATCGGCAAGAAAACTGGCGGAGGCGTTTGTGAGAACCTGGAAACGTTACGGTCAATTCGGCCAATATATCGTTCCCGACAACGGCGACATCGCGGTCTTCAACTCCGCGGCCGGCACGATCGCACCCGCGGGTCTCGTCCTTGCGTACGACTACTTCAAAGAACCGGAATTCCTCACGGTGGCCAAGGCGTCAGCCGCTTATTACTACCGGCAATTCGTCGTCAAACAAGGGCTCACGGGCGGCAATTGCGGCGATATTTCGCAGGACGCGGACTCCGAATCGGCCTTTGCTTTCCTGGAATCGTTGATGGCGTTGTACCATGCCACAGGAGATCGTGTTTGGCTGGAAAGAGCAGAGACAGAAGCCGCACTATGTTCGACCTGGACCCTCTCCTACGATGAAAAATTTCCCCCGGGTTCGGATATCGACCGGCTCGGTGCGCATATGGCAGGAGCGGTCTTTGCCAGCATCCAGAACAAACACGCGGCGCCGGGCATCTGCACCTCTTCAGGCGATTACCTGTTCAAACTATACCGCGCTACAGGCAATATGAAATATGCGGACCTGATCCGCGACATCCAGCAGGCCGCCGCGGAGGCGGTCAATCGCCCCGGTCACCTGACGACCCGAAACCTCATAGGATCTTCGATGGAACGGATCCAGCCCAGCGATGCCGAAGGGCGTAGGGCCACCGGCAATTTCATCAATACCCGGAATACCTGGACGGAGACGGACGGTGTGATGATGGCGCTGGAACTGCCGGGGGTATACGTTCAGACGGACACGAAGCGGATGGTGGTATTCGATCAGGTGTCCGCGAAGCTGTCGTCCGCCAAAGGAGGAGGGCTTACGCTCACGCTGGATAATCCCACCGCCTACGATGCCTCGGTGTCGGTGATGGCGGAGACCAGCCGCCAGGCAACGATCCCCATGGGCTACACCGGGTTCCTGACCTGGCCGATGGTCCGGGTGAAAGCAGGCGGAAGAACGATCGTGCACATTGGGCCCGGATTCGAGCTACCAGTAAAATGAATACAATATGAAACACAGTATCGTATCGGGCCGGGATCTGTCCCGGAAGAACGTCGAATTTTACAAGGAGGAGGGCTACCTTATTGCACCCGGCCTGATGGCCGTCGAAGATATCGGCATCCTGAAAAAGGAAGCCGTCCAGATCTTCAGGGGCAACAGGGAACATGTGGACGGCCTCATGGACGTGCAGGGCCTGCCCGACGACGAGGTCCTTAAAAAATACGTCGCGATCCATTTCCCGCACAAGATCTCCCGCGCCGTGGAGAACTACCTGTCTCACCCCGGCATCACCGGCATCCTCACCGGGATCGTAGGCCCCAATGTGAAATGTATGCAATCCATGCTTTTCGTGAAGGGACCCGGCAAAGCTGGCCAGTCCTGGCACCAGGATGAATTCTATATTCCCACGAGGGACAGGTCCCTGGTCGGCGCCTGGATCGCCATCGACGATGCGACGGTCGACAACGGCTGTCTCTGGATCGTTCCCGGTTCGCATAAATCAGGCATTTTATTCCGTCGCGTGCCCAGCAATAGCAGCGAATACGCGGACGTCGATACAGTCGATGTATCCGCTCTTTCGGCAGATCAGCTTATGCCGGTCGAAGTGGAAAAAGGTTCGGTCGTCTTCTTCAACGGCTATACCCTGCATAGCTCACGGCGGAATGTAACCAAAGATTGTTTCCGGATGGCGCTGGTCAACCACTACATGAGCGCCGAATCCCTGCTTCCCTGGGACCAGGACGGCAAGCTCCAGCCCACGGAGGACCTGCGGGATATCGTGATGGTAGCAGGCATGGATCCCTATGCCTGGAAGGGGATCACCGATCTGAATAAACCCTATCTGAGACCCGAAATATTAAAAATCAAAACACAATGAGCAGAAACAGCCCGAGTCGAAACAGCCCGAATCGAAACAGCCCGAATCGAAACAGCCTCATCAGCCTGGCCCTGTCCCTGTTCCTTTGCGGCCATGCGCTAGCCCAGCACAAAGAATACCATGTAGCCGTGAATGGCAACGACTCCGCGGACGGTTCGGTAAACCATCCCTTCCGGACCATTACGGCCGCAGCAAACCTGGCGATGCCCGGCGACATCATCACCGTGCATGCGGGAACCTACCGGGAGCAGATAACGCCGCCTCGCGGCGGCAATTCGGACAAGGAGCGTATCGTCTACCGCGCGGCGAAAGGGGAGCACGTCGTAATAAAAGGCTCCGAGATCGTCACGGGCTGGGAAAAAGCCGGGGCAGATACCTGGTTGGTACACCTCCCCAATGCTTTTTTTAAAAAATTCAACCCCTATAGCGACCGGATAAGGGGAGACTGGTTCTATCCCACGCCTAAGAACAGAATATACCATACCGGCGCCGTCTACTTGCACGGCGACTGGCTCATGGAGGCCGCCGCGAAAGAAGAGGTGATGCGGCCCGAGGACGCAAAGGATCCGTTGTGGTGGGCCACCGTGGACTCGACGACCACGACGATCTGGGCCCAGTTCAAAAATGCAGACCCGAATAAGGACACCGTGGAGATCAATGTGCGGCAGACCGTTTTCTACCCCGACAAACCCTTTATCAATTTCATAACGGTGCAAGGATTCGTCATGGAAGACGCAGCTACTAATTGGGCGCCGCCGACGGCCGAACAAATGGGGCTCATCGGGACGCACTGGAGCCGCGGCTGGATCATAGAAGACAACACCATCCAATATTCCAAATGTTCGGGCATCGCCCTGGGTAAATACGGCGACACTTGGGATAACAACAATACGGAATCCGCTGAAGGGTATGTGGGCACCATTAAACGCGCCCTCGCCTTCGGGTGGAACAAGGGGACCATCGGCGGCCACCTCGTTCAAAACAACAGGATCGCCTACTGCGAGCAATCGGGTATCGTGGGCAGCATGGGTTGTTCGTTCAGCGTCATCCGGGGAAATGTGATCCACGACATTCACATCCGGCGCTTGTTCTCCGGGGCCGAAATGGCGGGCATCAAATTCCATGGCGCAATAGACGTAGTGATCGATCACAACCGGATCTACCGCTCGGACATGGGCGTGTGGCTGGATTGGATGGCGCAGGGCGCACAGGTTACGGGCAACCTCTTCTACGAAAATACCCAGTGGGATGTTTTTTTCGAGGTCGACCACGGCCCGTTGCTGTGCGCGAATAACGTTTGTCTTTCCAGGGTAAGCGCGCTGATGAATTCCAGCGGGGTCGCCTTCGTGCACAACCTGTTATCCAGCCCGGTACGGGTCATACCCTACGACAGCCGCCTCACCCCCTATATGAAACCGCACTCGACCTTTGTGACGGCCCTTCATGATAATCCCGGCGGCGACGTGCGTTTCATCAACAATTTGTTTGTAGGGAAAGCAACCGCCCGGGCCTATGACAGATCCCTCCAGGGAGCGGTCTTTTCCGGTAACGTATTTACAAAAGGTACGAATGAAGCGCAACCGGATGAGTTAGCGCAAAACCTGCCTGTCTCGAAGCGTCCATCCCTTAAAGACAAAACGGAAACGGCCGAATGGGACGCAAGAGACTATGACGCCGACACCCGGTTGATCAAGGACGGTAACGACGACGTATACCTGGAAATCTCGTTGGATAAAAGCTGGGTCGCGGGACGCAAAAGAACGCTGGTGACATCGGCCGTGTTGGGGAACGCGCTTGTACCCGATCTGCCGTTTGAAAACCCGGATGGCTCCCCGGTACGGATCGACACCGATTACAAAGGACGGAAAAGGAACGCAGTGCACCCTTCGCCGGGGCCTTTCGAGATCACCCGCGACGGAAGACAGCGGATCAGGGTTTGGTGATCCTTCCATCAGTTTAGCCTGCCCAACGCTTCATTTTTATCTGCGAGCTTGACATCTATCTTTAGCGTTACCGGTGAATTATCATCCGTAGGTCCGTCAAACGTCAAGGTATGACGACCTACATTCCATAAAGGCAGGTTTTGATCAAGCGTTATTTGTTTGATCAGCCTGCCTTTCTTGTCATACAGCCTGGCAAAGCCGTTGTCGTTAAGCACGAGGCTTTGCCCTGCATATAGCGGCACCGGGATCGGCAAATGAAAAGAGTTGTCGATATCGAAGACTGCGCTCTTTATATGGCCATCATCCCCCTGTGCGCTTACAACGATTACCGGGACCTGGGCCGATACCGGGTTTTCAAGATCCCAGCTTTGGGACGTCGGTTGTCCGGGTTGCAGTACCCTTGCATCGTAGGTAAAGGAAACTTTCCGGACCCGTTGTAAATAGCAAACCCCGTCCGTGCTTAGCAGACGCGCTTCGTTATTGACATCCCTGAGCCAGGCCTTTTGCTCCGGATCGAACATTTTTTTCCTTTGCGCGGCAGTCCATAAGCCGATCAGCTTCGTTATCCGCTGCAAGGCAGGATTGCTGAGCGCATCTTTACGCAAGACCAACGCATAACCTGCACCATAACCCGCAGCCCTTGCCAGCATCCATTCTACATCCTCAGGGCTTGTTTGCGCCGTGATCAAAAACCATCCCAGCATATTGGGCAAATAATTGTCTTCATAAAATTTCTGGTTGGCGATACGGGTGTCCGTTTGGCTCTGTCTGAACGAACCATACCAAGGCTCGCCCCAGTTAAGATAGTCATTGAAATGCCAGAAATAGTGGTTGTCCCTGCTGGAGCCAAAGACCACAGGATGATCGGTCAGCCGGAAAACATCTTCCGCAAACGTGTTGAACGACAGATCGCCCATGCCTGTCGCAAAAGTGCCCTCGTGCCCGTCGAAATCCATTTGGTCGGCGCCTGTTTGATTGATGAAACGCGCAATGTTCTGCGCCACTAGTTTTTGCAGATCCCAGTCGGGAAAGAAAACTTTATACGGGTGGTCGA
>DASYZH010000338.1:0-7374 GCA_035946435.1 Puia sp.
CGGGGCCTCGCCGGTGGGCGGGGTCGATCAATACTGTTCCTGCTCGTTGGGGAAGTCGCGGGACTTGACGTCGGTGATGTACCGGCGGACGGCGTCGGTGATCTCTTCGTGGAGCTGGAGATAGCGGCGGAGGAACCGGGGTTGGAATTCGGTGTTGATGCCCAGCAGGTCGTGCATTACGAGGACCTGGCCGTCGCAATGGCGGCCGGCGCCGATGCCGATCACGGGGATGAGCAGGGATTCGGCGACTTCCTTCGCCAGGGCCGCGGGGATCTTTTCCAGCACGATGCCGGAGCAGCCGGCTTCCTGGAGGAGCTGCGCGTCGCGTTTGAGCTTTTCGGCTTCGGCCTCTTCCTTGGCGCGGACGCTGTAGGTGCCGAATTTATAGATGCTCTGGGGGGTGAGTCCGAGATGGCCGATGATGGGGATACCGGCGGCGAGGATGCGGTGCACGGATTCGAGGATCTCTTCGCCGCCTTCGATCTTGACGCCGTGGGCGCCGGTCTCCTTCATGATGCGGATGGCTGAGGCCAGCGCTTCTTTGGAATTGGACTGGTAAGAACCGAAGGGCAGGTCGACCACCACGAAGGCGCGGTTGACGCCCCGCATCACCGAAGAGGCGTGATAGATCATCTGGTCCAGGGTGATGGGCAAGGTCGTTTCGTGTCCCGCCATGACATTGGACGCCGAATCGCCCACGAGGATAACGTCGATGCCTGCCGCGTCAAAGATCCGCGCGAAGGAGTAGTCATAGGCGGTGATCATGGAGATCTTCTCGCCGTTAGCCTTCATCCGTTGTAACGTATGGGTCGTTACTTTTTTTATCTCGGTGTGAACTGACATGGATGGTTGATTTTGCGCAAGGTAGAGTTTTTTATATTTCCACCCCTTTTTTCTTTATGTCCGCATAGAGATGCTGGATGAGCCCATCCGCGAGCCCGATCTTGGGAACGTAGATCTCTTGTGCGGTGGCCCAGCGCATGACGTTGATATAGATCTGGAGCGCGGGGACGATCACGTCGGCGCGGTCTTCGCGCAATTTATAGAGCCTCATCCGGTCCTCCAGCGTGAAGCTGGCGAATTCCTTGTAATAGTCTTTGAGCAGCTCGATGTGCAGGGATTTCCCTTCTTTGCGTTTGGAGAGCGAGAAGATCTTGTTGATATTGCCGCCGGAGCCGATGGCGATGATCTTATCGGTATACGCGCGGGTCTCTTTACGGATATATTCCTTCATGAGATCCCATTGGGAGACGGTCACCTGTTGTTTCAGGATGCGGATGGTGCCGATGTTGAACGAGGCGGAGAAGAGGAGCTTGTTGCCGGCAAAGAAGGTCAGCTCGGTGCTGCCGCCGCCCACATCGATATACATATAGGCGTGCTCTTTGTCCAGGTTTTCGGCGATATGGTTCTCGTAGATCAGGGAAGCCTCATAGCCGCCACTGATCACTTCGATCTCGATCCCTGTTTCTTCCTTTACCTGGCGGATGATATCGGCGGCGTTTTCCGCGTCGCGCATGGCGGAGGTAGCGGCGGCCTTGATATGATCCACGCGGTAGGCCTCTACGAGGTGTTTATAGGCCTTGATGGTATGGATGATCATCGCGGTCTTCTCCGCGGTGATCGTCTTGTTCTCGAATACATCGAAACCCAACCGGAGCGGGACCCGCACCAGGTTGATCTTGTTGAATTCCGGTTTCCCATAATTATCCGTTGCATCGGAAATAAGCAGGCGGGCTGCGTTGCTTCCGATATCGATCGCTGCGAGTCGCATGTTCATCTTGTAGTTTCACACCGGGGTATTAACCGGCTGCCACGTGCGCTGAAGATTCCGCTTTTGCTACGACCTCTTCAGGCATGGCTTTATGGTACAAATAGTTATAGATCTCGATCTGGGACCGCACCTTGTGTTCGGGGTGATCCCGTTTGTATTTATTCATCAATTCATTGTCCAGCCAGCGGGCTTTGACGTTGTCGGACAGCTGGATGTCCAGGATCTCCTTGAGTTCCTGCGCGATGCTCTCGTCCAGGATCGGGCAGGTAGCCTCTACCCGGTGGTCGAGGTTGCGGACCATCCAGTCCGCCGAAGATATATAAGTTTTTTCGTTTCCGCCGTTGTGAAAGATAAACACCCGGGCATGTTCGAGATACTCGTCGATGATGCTGATGGCTTTTACGGGGATCAGGAACTTGCTATTCTCCGAGAACATGCAGAAGATACCCCGGATGATCAGCTGGATCTTGACGCCGGCCTTGGCTGCTTCGTACAGTTTGTCGATGAGGTCTTCATCGGAGAGCGAGTTCATCTTGAGGGTCATTGCGGCCGGTTTCTTCTCTCTGGCCAATTTGGTCTCGCGGGCGATCATCTTTACCAGCTCGCGGCGCAGGCTGGTGGGGCAGGGGATCAGGTGTTTGCAGCCTTTGAGCGGACCGGTACCTTCTTTATAATTCTCGAGATAGGTGAATATCCGGTTGACGTCGGCCATGATGCCCCGGTCCGAGGTCAGCAGGCAATGGTCGCCGTAGACGCGGGCGGTCTTTTCGTTGAGATTGCCGGTGCTCACGAAGCCATAGTGGATCGTGAAATTATTGATGCGTTTTTTGATCAGGCAGATCTTGGCATGAACCTTCATGTTGGGGATGCCGATGAGTACTTTCACCCCTTCGTCCTCGAGGCGTTCCTTCCATTCCAGGTTAGCCTCTTCGTCAAACCGGGCGCGAAGCTCGAGCATCACCGTCACGTGTTTGCCATTGCGCACGGCGTTGATAAGGGCGTTGATGATCTTGGAGTTGGAAGCCAGCCGGTATCCCGTGATCTTTATCATCGTCACATTGGGATCGATGGCGGCTTCCCGCAGCATATCGATCAGCGGGCTGAAGGAATGATAGGGGAAATGCAGCATAACATCCTGCTCGAGTACTACGTCCGTAACACGGGGGCTTTTCTGCAGGAGGGGATGCGTAAAGGATTTCTTTCGGTGCCCCTGTTTGGGGAATACGTCGGGAAAATCCATGAAATGACGGAAGTTGTGGATGCGGCCGCCGGGAATGAGGTTGCCGCTCTTCCGCGACAGGTTGAGGCGTTTGATGAGATAGTCGAGCAGTCCTTTGTCCATCTCCTTGTCGTAGACGAAGCGGACGGGCTTGCCTTTGCGGCGGTTCTTAAGCCCTTTTTCGATCTTTTGGATCAGGGTCGTTGAGACGTCGTTGTCGAGGTCGATCTCGGCGTCCCGGGTGACCTTGAAGACCCAGGAGTCGTAGGTATCGTAGCCGAAATAGGCGAAGATGTTCCGCAGGTTGAAGCGGATGATATCTTCCAGCAGGATAATATGGTGTTCGTCGAGGGCGGGACTGGGGAGGATCACGAAACGGCCCAGTACTCGCGAAGGGATCTCGATGAGGGCATATTTGCGTTTCATGCTGCCGTCACGGCGGGACAGCACGACCCCGAGATACAGGGATTTGTCGCGGAGATAGGGGAAGGCCGGGATGCTTTCGACCATGAGCGGGATCGTGTTGGTGCGCACTTCCTCTTCAAAATAATTTTGTATAAATTGTTGTTGGTGGGGATCGAGTTCGGTTTCGTTGACCAGGTAGATCTTTTCGTTTTCCATCTCGGTACGGATACCGTTCCAGATGGCATCGAATTCGTCGCCTTGTTCCAGCACCCGTTGCTGGATCTCGCCCAGGATACGTTCGGGGGAGGCTTCCAGGTGCATATTGATGCGGGATTTGCTGCCGCTGTACTCGGACATGCGTTTGAGGGTAGCTACCCGGACCCGGAAAAACTCGTCCATGTTGTTGGAAAATATGCCAAGGAAGCGAATGCGTTCCCGTAGGGGAACGGTGGGATCTGCCGCTTCCTGTAAAACCCTGCCGTTAAATGAAAGCCAACTGATGTCGCGCGCTATGGTTTTTCGTCTCATTGCTTCGGTGATTTCTTTCATATTCCCATTTTGCGCAATGTAGAGAGACCGTCATACACAAATGGGGTTGGGAAATTAAGTAATTATTAATTAAGTGTGTTTGAGAAAAAGTTATCTTATGCAATATTCTTTTGTTTTTGCGCTGCTGCTTTTGACCGGTGTGGCCGGTTTGGCGCAGACGCGTCGCGGCTCCTGGGCGTTCTATGGGCAGAACCCCGGCGGCACACGTTATACCTCCCTGGATCAGATCAACGACCGCAATGTGGCGCAGCTCCAGCCCTGCTGGACCTACCGGACAGGAGAACTGCGCTACTACCAGGGTACCGGTGCCGCGCGGAAAGCGGCTTTCGAGACCACGCCGATCCTCATCGGCCGTACCCTGTATCTAAGCACGCCCAGCGACCGGGTGATCGCGCTGGATGCGGCGACGGGCAAGGAACGGTGGACCTATGATCCGGTGGTCAACTTGCACGATGACCATTCCGAGATCAGCAATCGGGGGGTAGCGTATTGGGCGGGGCTTGGCGGTCGCGTGTATATCGGCACGATCGACGGCAGGCTGATCGCGCTCGCGGCGGGGACGGGGCAGCCGGCGCAGGGCTTCGGTCATAATGGCGCCGTCGATCTGCGCGAGGGGCTGGGTAGTGATGTCGCCGAGACCTCGCCGCCCACGGTAGTGGGCGACCTGTTGATCGTAGGCAGCTCGTTGGGTGACAACCAGCGGTTCGACTATCCGCAGGGTGTGGTCCGCGCTTTTTCCGCCGCGACGGGGAAGCTGGCCTGGAGCTGGAATCCGATCGTCCAGGACACTGGGGATAGTGCTTACGCTACATGGCAAGGACCTAAGGCACATAAGACCGGGGCTGCCAATGCCTGGACGATCCTTTCTTCCGATCCGGCGCGGGACCTGCTATTCGTCCCTTCGTCGTCACCGAGTCCGGATTACTATGGCGGGGAGCGCATAGGAACGAATCTGTACGCCGACTGCATCAACTGTCTGCGGGCATCCACCGGCAAGCGGCTCTGGAGCTTCCAGGTGGTACATCATGATCTCTGGGATGACGATATTGCGGCGCAACCGGTGCTCATCGACTTGCCGCGTGGCGGGCGGACCGTGCCTGCCGTGGTCGTGGGCACCAAGATGGGCCATATTTTCGTGCTGAACCGGTTGACGGGAGCTTCCTTGTTCCCGGTGGAGGAGCGGCCGGTGCCTGCTTCTACTGTTTTTGGCGAGCAGGCCTGGCCCACACAGCCTTTTCCGGTGTTGCCGGAGCCGGTCGGTATTCAGCATCTTTCGGTTGACGACGCCTGGGGGCCTACCGATAGTTTGCTGTCCGAAGCGCGGCAGCGGATCGCGCTTTACCGGAACGAGGGACCGTTCACACCGCCGAGCTTCGAAGGGTCCATTATGGTTCCCGGCAATGTGGGCGGTATCAACTGGAGCGGGATGTGCTATGATCCGGTGAGTGGTCAGCTGATCACCAATATCAACCGGATACCGGCCGTGATCCGGATGATCCCCCGGGACAGTATCGATGGCATCGAACACCGGGAGAAGGAGATGCTGCGGGCGGAGACGGGCTGGCAGACCGGGACGCCCTATGTCATGAAACGGGATTATCTGCTCAAGGCCACCATATGGGGACCGATGATGCAGGTGAAGCCGCCGTGGGGAACCTTGCTGGCGATCGATCTGCATACGGGGCGTAAGCAATGGGAGGTGCCGCTGGGCTATATGTTGAATCCGGCAAGATACCCCGGGGCCGAAGGGTGGGGGTCCATCAACTTCGGTGGGGCCACCGTCACCGGCGGCAACCTGATCTTTATCGCCGCGAGCATGGACGGGCATTTCCGGGCCTTCGACCGGCGGACGGGGAAGGTGCTTTGGGAATTCGCGCTGCCGGCCCCGGCGCAGGCCACTCCGATGAGCTATTCGCTCGATGGCAAACAATATGTGGTGATTGCCGCCGGCGGCCATGGGAAGCTTGGGACGAAGGAGGGGGATTATGTGATAGCGTTTGCGCTTTAGAAGTCATACGTCCGCTGGACCATGGTCGTATTCGCGTAGGGGCCCGGAAAGGGGATGACATCCGGCGGATAACCTTTGAATCCTGCGGCGGTCGGAAGGCCCAGGGAGCTGCTCGTCGCCACTATGTGCAGCTTCGTTCCCCGCGGGACGGTGATCAGCAGCTCAAATTCCTGGTTTCCCGGGTTCACATAATCCAGCCTGCCAATAGGCCCCTTATAGTCCTTGCCGTCGATCCGGATGGCGGTCGGCAAATGATACGGATCAAAGCTGAGATGGATCGATCTCGCCCCGGGCGGCGGTTGGCAGTTGATATCGTACCGGGACTCTTCCTGTGTCCCGGTGGTGTCTTCGTAGCCTTTGTTGAGGCGGAGCTCCGGCCCGGGTAGGTCGAGGAAGGGTGCGGAACCGGACAAATAGGGTTTAGTGAACCAATCGGCCTTAACCTCATTGGATCCCCAGGATGCCGTATGTTCGCCGGTTCGCACCAGGTATTGCAGGTCTGTTTTAAACGGTTGCTGCGTATCATAGCCGCCGCAGGCGATGCCTGCGATGCCCGCGATCAGGAATAGACCAAAAGCGATGACCGGGAGGAGCCAGCCGGATTCGCGGAAGGCCGGCTTCAGCAGGGGCAGGGTCAGGCCCAGCAACAGGCCCATGACAACGGCGTTGATTGCCGCCTCGCCCTGGATATCGAAGGTAAGGGCCAGCGAATAGACCATGGGTGTGAGGAGCAGGATGGCGGGGAGCAAGGCGACCAGGCCTGGCCAATACCGCGGGGGGCGGGCATTTCGGCTTTTTTCGGCCGGGAGAAAGGGGAAAGCGGCGGCGGCGCCGATCAGCGGCCAATCAAGCCAGTACACGCCGGCAGGAATATAATAGTATAGCACGTCGAGCAGCAGCAGCTGGATGATCAGTACCGCCATAAAAAGCGAGGAGAGCGACCACCGCCTGAGCGGCCAGCGATAGAGCAGGGTAAACAGCAGGGCGCTTTCCGCGGCGAGGGTTATATAAAAATAGCCGGTATTGTACCTGTTAGGATAATAGCCTTCGTAGAGTGGATACATTGTGCGGAGCGCCTGCAAGGTCCAGCGGGCAATAAAATACAGCACCGCCAGTGTCACGATAAAGATCAGCGCTCCGAGCAGCAGCTGGCGCAGGCTGATCCGGCCCGCCATAAGCCCATATCCCAAGGACAGCAGCACGAGCAAATTGGCCAGCAACAGCAGCATGAAATTGAGGGTGGGAGAGTAATGGATCATCACGGGTCCTACGACGTTAAAAAACGTATCGTTGCCGTGCGTTGTCTTTTCACCGGCGTCGGCGGCGTTTGCGTCTAACTGGTTCGTATGACCGAAATACCGCACCATTCCCAGCATATTGTCGCCTTGTTCCTGCATTGTCCGCGGGTCGATACCCGAGATG
>DASYZH010000339.1:0-57472 GCA_035946435.1 Puia sp.
GGTCATGTGAAATTCACCGATGTCACGGCAGAGGTAGCTCCCGATCTAAACAACTTCGGCATGATAAGTGACGCGCTTTGCACCGATTTTGACGGTGACGGCGTCACCGATCTCATCGTCGTCGGAGAATGGACTCCCATCACCTTTCTCAAAAATGAGCACGGGAAATTTGTCAACGTCACAGCGGCTACCGGACTCGCGGGGCAAACCGGCTGGTGGTCCTCTATCGTCGGCGGCGATTTTCGACACACGGGCCGCATGGATTATATCGTCGGCAACACAGGCCGTAACACTCTTTTTCAGCCCACTAACCAATATCCCATTTATATTACTGCAGGCGACTTTGACGGCAGCGGCCACTACACCGGCATCCTCTCGCTCTTCCTGCCGGACCGCAAAGGGATAAAACGCGAATTCCCCCTGCCTTCCAGGGACGATCTTGTTAGCCAGATGCCCGACCTGAAAACGAAATTCCTCGATTATAAGTCCTATGCTGTTGCAACACTCGACGACGTGCTTTCACCCAAACAACGCAAAGGAGCCTTACGGCTCAACGCCACTACCCTCCGGTCCATCTATCTGCGCAACGACGGTGGCGGCAGATTCACGATGATTCCTCTGCCAAACCTGGCGCAGATCTCCCCGATCTACGGCATGGTCGTGGACGATTTCGACGGTGACGGCAACCTGGACGTGCTGATCAACGGCAATGATCTGGGCACCTCGATAGGCATCGGCCGGTACGATGCCTCCTATGGGCTACTGCTCAAAGGCGATGGCGCGGGCGGCTTCACGCCGCTTTCCCTCAGCGAAAGCGGTATCTGCATCCCTGGCAATGGCAGGGCCCTGGTAAAGCTCCGCGACGCCGCCGGCCACTACCTCATCGCCGCCAGTCAAAACAAGGATGTGCTGAAACTCTACCAGCTGCAGAAAAAGACCGGTGCAATCCCGGTAAACCCCGACGATGTCGGCGCGCTCATCCGGTATAAGAACGGGAAAACTCAAAAACAGGAACTCGATTACGGTTCCTCCTTCCTCTCGCAGTCAGCGCGCTTCCTGCGCACCGACTCGACCATGAGCGATATCACCGTTTTCGACCGGCAGGGACACCGGCGGACGATCCGACTTTGAAGGAAGAGGAAGCAGGGCCGATCTTCAATTTTTCCAAATACGCCTTTACCTGGTCCGGGTAGATGGCGATCCGGTGCGTCCGCACCAGGTTGGCAACCAGCTTCGCGCTGTCGGGGCTTCCGGATAGCCGGAGCATGATCTTCTGACTCGGCAACGCCGGCATATGACAGTCGATGCAGTTTTCGCCCAGGACCAATCCCTTTATCGGTGGCATGGCACAATGTAAACCGCTGGTACCACTATGACAACTCATGCACCGCTGCGAATACCACTCCATATTGCCCTCCTGGTTCCCATGCACCCGATGACAGGTCGAGCAGGTCATCGACGAAGCCGCGAAACATTTGCTGGCGCTCAACAACCCATATTGATTCCCATGTACATCCAGCGAAGCCGCCTCCTGCGGCAAATACTTGGCCTGTGAAAAATCGTCCAGCCGGTCCCCCACCCGAAAGCTAAAAGCAGGCTTCAACGGGAAACGCGAACCGGAATGACACAATGCGCAGGCGTCCAACTGCTGCTGACGCGTCAGCCTCCCCGCATCGATAATAGATACGCCCGCATCTTCACCCGGATGCCCGGTGTGAAAGGCCACATGCTTCGCGCCGGGTCCGTGGCATCGCTCACAGGTGATCCCATAAATGATCTCTTCCCGGTCAAAGAAATCGCCATATTCCCGGCCTGGCTCGAAGACCGTCCTGGCCTGGGTAGTATGACATTCGAGACAGTAGGATGGGACCCGCCGGTCGAACTGGGGCGTATCGGCAAGATAGCCCGGGCTATTGCACCAGGTACCGGCGGGCGCAAAATAGCTCACCGGCAGCTGAAATAATTTCTTCCCTTGCCAATACAAATAACTTTGTCCCCTCCTGCCCGCACCGACCACCACAGCAAAGGCCGCGCTTCTATAGTCTACCCCATCGCGGCTCGCGATCTGATAAAAGCCGCTATCCCGTGCCTCCATCCGCACCACATACCCGCGCCCATAAACAAAACTGTTACTGTCGCTGCGAAAACTGCCGCTGATCGTCGCCGCCGAAGCCGGCCGCGAATCATGGTAATGCGCCGTTCTCATAAAACTATCATAGATCGCCCGATGACAGGTGCGACAGGCTTCCGTACCGGCATACGCCTCGCCATAGACGTTGCGCACCGGTTCTTTTTCCCGGCGCGACGTGCACAGCGTGGCGAACAGACAAATACCCGTGAGCAGCAGCAGGAGAACATACCATCTTTTCATCTCGTCCACAAGTTATCCCATCCTGACTCATACGACAAAGGTTTAAGGGAATTAATTACAACAATAACTCCGCGATCCCGCGGGCCTTTTCGGCATCCTCCGAACTCCGGAACATGGCGCCCACAGCGATCCCTCCTTCCAGCAACAAGAACAGCGTATCGATCAGCACTTCATCCCCTAGTACACCCCGGTGCCCGGCCGCGAGCACCAGTTACCGGATATATTGCCGAAATCTTGCCTTGTGCGCCTTCACCCGCTGAAAGACCTGCTCGTCATCACAGGTCTCCGCAGTGATCTTGTTGAAATGACCCCCCTTGTACTTCAGCTTTTGTTGCAGCTGGATGCGATAGTCGAACAACGCCAGCAATTTCTCCCGCGGTGTCGGCAAGGACGCCAGGTACCGGTCCAGCTCGACAAACCACCCGGCATGCGTCCGGTCCAGATAGGCCAGCAAAAGGTCGGTCTTGGAAGGAAAATGATTGTAAAGCGAAGCGCGCGCGATCGCCGCCTCTTCGATGATCTGATTGATCCCGGTAATATGATATCCCTGGTCGTAGAACAGCCGGCTGGCCGTATCCAGGATCCTGTCTTTAACCGTTGACTCACGCATATCGCAAAAATAGACAACCTTGTCTATTTTGTTGAAATTAGGTGGTTACCCTTAAATAAATTTACCTGTTCCAGCGTTATTGCGAGGGCATAGTTCCTATATTCTATGACCTGGTGACACGTATGACGTTATCGCGTAGTATGAAAAACCGCCTGGCTATCGCCTGGTTGATCCTGCTTTCCGGTGGCATTGCTTTTATCTTCTACAACCGCAGCCGCTATTGCACCGACGAACGCACCAGCTTCGCCAGACAGGCGCTGGACGGACTGCAGCAAGGTAACTATTCCCTCATCTTCAGCCCCCTGGCCCTGAAAGCCTACGGTTGTCAACTTCCCGAGTGCACCCGATGAACACGTTTGAGTATTTTCACTCCACCGTAAAACGCAGGTCCGACAACCTGATGAACTACTTCCTCATCGGATTCTTCATCATAGGCCTGCTGCTGGCAGGTTACTACGATACCTGGGGGATCGCCGTCGGCGTGGGTGGGCTATGCCTCCTGGCGTATTATTCCGTGAAACTGCTCTTGCCGTCTTCGGACCTTTATCAATATGTCCTTAGCACGATCATGGGCATCTTCATGGCGCAATACATCTACCAGCTGCACGGTCTTTTCGAAATGCATTTTTTTGCCTTTATCGGCTGCGCCATCCTCATCACCTATCAGAACTGGAAACTGCAGATCCCGCTGCTGATCTTTGTAGTCCTGCACCACGGCATTTTCAACTACCTGCAATACAAAGGCGATACCGATATCTATTTTTCCCGGCTGGAGTTTCTCGATCTCCAGACCTTTATCATTCATATCCTCCTCACGGCTGTCATCGTGTTCATCTGCGGACTATGGGCCTATCAGCTCAAAAAATCCGGCGAGATCCAGATCGCACAGACCGTACAGATGACCGCCTTGCAACGCGAAGCCACCCTCCTTACGGAACGGAAACACAATGCCGACGAGCTCGAAGCCGCATGGATCAATGCCGAGATCGCACGGCAGGAAGCGGAAAAAGCCAGGGAAGAGGCGGAGCGGGCTAACCGTGCGAAAAGTATCTTCCTGGCGACCATGAGCCATGAGATCCGCACCCCGATGAACGGTGTCATCGGTATGACCTCGCTGCTGGGTGAAACCACGCTCAACGAACAGCAACGCGCCTATACCGAAACGATCGCCACCTGCGGAGAGACCCTGCTGGGTGTGATCAATGATATCCTCGATTTCTCCAAGATAGAATCCGGTGGCATGGAGCTCGAGGAAGAAGATTTTGAACTGCAAAGCAGCATCGAACATATCTTCGATATCTTCGGCGCCCTTGCGGCACGATCGGGCATCGAGCTGCTCAACCAGGTAGAACGGGATGTGCCCGCCTTTATCCGTGGCGACGATCTCCGCCTTCGCCAGATCCTCACCAACCTCGTCGGCAACGCAATGAAGTTTACGGAACAGGGTGAGATCTTTATCCACGTACGCGTCGAGGATACCACATCCAATGGCGAACTGATATTGGGCTTCGAAGTGCGCGACACAGGCATCGGTATTCCCGCCGATAAACAGGAAAGGCTCTTCAAGGCCTTTTCCCAGGTTGACTCCTCCACGACGCGCAAATATGGTGGCACCGGTCTCGGGCTCGCGATCTCCCAGCAGCTCGTTAGGCTCATGGGCGGGACCATCCGCGTGGAAAGCGAACCCGGCAAGGGATCGACCTTTTATTTTAACATCCGCACCCGCGCCGGTGTTAACAAACAATCACCTTTCCTCATCGACGGTCTTGCCGGCCATGCGGGAAAAAAAGTGCTGATCGTTGACGACAACCACACGAACCGCACCATCCTCCGGACACAGCTCGAGTACTGGAACCTGCAGCCGGTGCTGGCCGCCTCTGGGGTGGAAGCGCTCAACATACTGGCCGCCGACAACCGCTTCGATCTCCTTCTCACGGATATGCAGATGCCCTTTATGGACGGCATCCGCCTGGCACAGAACATTCACGAGCGGCATGCGCATATCCCCATCATCCTGCTGAGCTCGGTGGGCGACGAATACAAAAAGAACTACAACCAGCTCTTTAGCGCCGTGGTGACCAAACCCATCAAACAGCAGGTATTATATCGCCATATCCTCGCCGGGTTACAACACCAGGGCCGGTTCACCATTGATGGCCGGCAGGGGCCTTCCCGTCTGCCGGAAAACCTCTCGGCTACCTTCCCGCTCCAGATCCTTGTCGCCGAGGACAACGAGATCAACCAGCAGGTGATCCAGTTTATCCTCCAAAAGATCGGCTATACGCCCACGATCGTAGCCAATGGCCTGGAAGCCGTCGACGCCGCCGAAGCCATGACCTACGATATCATCTTCATGGACCTCCAGATGCCCGAGGTGGATGGCCTGGAAGCGACCCGGCTCATCCGCGGCAATAAAACCCTCCACCGGCCGGTGATCATCGCGCTCACCGCCAACACCATGGAAGGTGACGAAGAAGAATGCCTGCTCGCGGGCATGAACGATTACATCGGCAAACCGGTGAAGCTCGAAGAGCTGCTGGGAAAATTACGCAAATGGGCGCTCCACCTGCAGCAACGAGCCTGAATCAATCGGCATAGATAGCAGAAAGCCGCCTGGCCAACTCCTCACCCCGCAAACCCGTCGCGACTATCTTTCCCTGCGGATCCACGAGAAAGCTGGAGGGCACGGCCCGGATCGCATAGAGCTTGCAAGCCGCATTGTTCCAACCGAGCAGATCCGACACCTGCAGCCAATGCAGCCCATCCTGCGCGATCGCCTCCTTCCACCTGTCCGCATGGTCATCGAGCGATACGGAGAGTATCTGGAAGCCTTTATCTTTATAAAGCGCATATTGTTTGACCAGGTTAGGGTTCTCCCCACGGCAGGGATGACACCAGCTTGCCCAGAAATCCACCAGCACATAGTGACCACGCAGACTCGACAACGCTACCGGCTTACCCGTCGTGTCGTTCTCCGTGAAATCGGGCGCCATATTACCCGGCACCACCGTCGTCAGCGCGTTGATCCTGTCCTCCAACTCGGCCCCGGCTACGGAGCTCTGCAGCTTTTCATCCAGCGAATCGAACACCGGCTTCAACTCCCTGGCCTTCTCCGCCGTATTGGTGAGATCGGACAACGCGATGAGACTAAAGAACGACCGCGGATACGCCCTGGCATAGTCCAGCTCTTTATCGTGCATATGCTGTATCCGATCTCTGAACCGTTTATCTACGGCATGTAAAAAAGCGGTATCCTTTCTCTGCTCGTCCGTGCCGCTGTTGAATTCGAAATTTGCCTGTTTCGTCAGCGCCATGATCGGTCCGCCGGTGTATTTATTGAACACATCGTATTGGGCATCGATGGGCGAACCGGTGATCACCGCGTTGGCCAGCGAATCCTTCGATTCCAGCCGGATATGCTCCTTCCCGATATAGAAATAGCTCACATCACCCGTATACACGGCTTTATCTTTCCCATCCCCCAGCGGCGCGAAGGCCATCCGCACGGTAGCAGGCCCCTTGAGGTTGCCCGAGAATTTAAATTTTCCATCGACGAGCACGGCACTGTCCGATTTCCCTTCTCCGCCGGCCTGATAATCGAAATAGATCTTGGCCGGCGCATTATAATGACCTATACGGCCGGTAAGCGTAAAATCCGGCTGCTGGGCGGTTGTGACCAAGGGCGCCAATACAGCAGCGAATACAAATTTTTTCATATTACTTGTTTATAATTTTAATACGTCCGTACGGTAACATCCACTGGCGAGCCCGGGACATTATTGATCTGTTTGATGAGCTGTCCGTTATGACCGGTGCTGATATCCAGGAAATAGACCGTTCCATCGACACCGGTGATCAGAGTGTTGCCACCGTCGGCGACTTTTACCATCGTGATCGCCTGACCGTTAAAGCTCGTAGACAATGGCGTCACCGCCTGGTTCAGCGGATTGTAGCTGTAAATCGTAGACCCCGAGCTGAAATAAAAGACCTCGGCCGGTGAACTCGCCCATTTAGTCGTCGGAGTGATGAGATCGGGCCGGATGAATGGCCGCTTATATTGGGGGGAGAATTGTACATTGCCCACGAACGCTGTACCGAATTTCAGTTCATATAACGTGTCATTGGCGGTTCCGAACGCGTAACAGTTCTGATCGTTGATCTGTTCGAAATCCAGCATATCCAGCCCGGCCGTGATCGGACTGAATGCCGTGCTGTCCGTCACCGGGTAGTTCGTGCCGACGTAGGCGGGGCCGCCGAAGTTGGTGAATACGACGAATTGCTTTTTCACGCTGTCATAACCTAGAAAGTACGGGAAGGTACCGTTGCAGGCCACCTGGTGATACAGCGCATAGTTACCGGGAGGCGCCTGACCGAACATCCCATATACTGGCGCCTGGTTCCAGGTTTGGTTCGTACCCCAATACAACTTACCGGAGATCACCCCTTGCATGGTGCCGGAACTGCTGCCGTAAAGCGTTCCCGGTATGAGCGACGCCGGCGCAGAAAAGAAATTACCCTTGAGCGTTTTGATCGGCAATAAGGTATTGGCGTCGAGCTGGACACCCGGATCGGGGCCGCCCCCGCAGATGATCCAGTAGCTCGAAGTCTCGGTAGGCACAATGTTCTGGTCCGCCATCGGGATCACCTGCATCGGTCCGGCAGGCAGGTCCTCCCCGTTGAGCGCCCGGTAGATCCGCGGCTGCATATTGCCAAGCGTATCAACGAAGGACAGCTGCGAGATGCCATTCTCGAGACTTAGGATCACCGTCCCCTTTACGTAGGCGGTTACACCGCTGACGGCGAAAGGATAGAAGTAATGCATGCTGTCCGTACTGTCCACAATCGTCAGCAAGACGTTATACGTACCGGGCGGCAACCCGAAGACGTATTGCAGCTTCGGACCGGTGAAATTCACGCCGCTGTCGCCCGCCGGCACAGCGATCGTCCACTGAAATCCCAGCCGCGGATGTGACTCGGCGATGGTCACCGTAGGCGCTACGATAAGCGTATCGCCCAGGACCGTGGAATATAAAGAATCCAACCCGGCAACTACGGGCGCGGGCGGCACCTTGTAAGAATAATTGCCGAGGTCCTTATAGCAGGACAGCGCGAAGCTGGCAGCCAGCACAATAAAGATAAAGGAGATTGATTGCTTCATGTCGTCATTTTTAAATGTTTACATCACCTCTGCGCCGTTCTCGTCAATGAAATACCAATTTCCCGTCGACGCGTCCTGCACCAGCGGGATTGCGCTCTGGGGATTGTCCGTGTTATAGAAACTATAGCTGCCGTCGGGTTGCTGCGTCAGCACATACCCCGATTTCGGATTGGCGGCCACCCAGCCAAAGGGGTCCTGCAACAGGCTGTTGAGCAGGCTGACATAATACAGGTTCTTTGGCGCATCGAGCCCGCTGGTCGACAAGGTACTCAGGCCGGTGGTGATGATGAACAGCTGGTACTTCGTGCTGGAGAAATATTGGCCCATCCACATGGTCCACCAGGCCGGCTCCTCCAGCTTGTTCGAGATGATGACCTTACCCATGTCCTGATCGGCGATGGCTATTCCCAGGTCATTCGTCGCGACAAGATGGAGACTTAGCGCAACACTGCGTTTTCTAAGCAGCGTGTCGGTATTGTAGATAATGATCGGCAAATACGTCGTGCCCGAATCTGCCGGCAGGACATAGTAGAGCTGCAGGGGTGCATAGTGTTCGCTGACAATGGCGGTCGTATTGCTGTCGGTGACAGCTACCGCATATTGCCGGTCGCGGTTCACCCGGATGCCGGACAGCTGCATGGGAACGTAGACCGTGTCTGTCACCCGGCCGGGTGTAAAGGCAAACGTGTAGACGATGCTGTCGACAGTCGGAACGACAAAATTAAAGTGAATGTTGTCGGGAACATTATAAAGCAGGTACTCCCCTTTCTTGCAGGAGGCCAGGACAAAGGTCGCCAGTAAAAAGCCGATAGATATCTTACGCATAGCAGTTTTGGTTATCGGTTACCGAATTCGATTTCGTTGTTGGGCAGGGGCAGCACGAAGATGCTGTTGTTCGCCGGATAGCTCAGTCCCGACGGCGCTACGATCGGCATCCCCAACCGTTTGTACATATAGAATATCTGTCCTTCGCCATAAAATTCCTTACGGGCTTCCTGCACGAGCTGGTTCATAAAATCCTCTTTGTCCGCGGCCGATATCGGGGTGCCGATCCCCCGGTGAACC
Source organism: Puia sp. (assembly GCA_035946435.1). GTDB lineage: Bacteria > Bacteroidota > Bacteroidia > Chitinophagales > Chitinophagaceae > Puia. Next base: position 9,205 of record DASYZH010000339.1, read on the forward strand.
AGCACCGAATCGACATAAGCCGTGGCCTGCACCGGGTTGGCATCATAAGTGCATTCGGCCGCGATATAGTACATCTCGCTGAGCCGCAGGGCAGGTGCCACTATCGGAACCATATTGGTGTCCACGTCACGGCTGTATTTGACCACGTCGAGCCAGTTCTGGCCATTGGCGGACATAGGCTGAAACCATTCTTTGTAGCGTAGATCGGTGCCGCCTACGCCGCCCGTTTGATACAGGCTGGCCCCGCCGTTGGCGTCGATATAGCTGCCGGTAGCATCCTGAAAGCGCGACTGCAACGTCAACCCCATCGACGGAATATACCAGCAGAACAAGAGCTCCTTGTACATCACCCTGTCGATAGTCTGTGGGTTAGCCGACCTGAAGTCCGCTGCATTGGTCCACGGGAACTTTCCGGATTGGATGACCTCCAGTGCATTGCTCAAAGCATCGGCCTGATCTCCCTTATATAGATAGGCCCGGGCCAGCGCCCCGCATACGGCATAATAGTTCAACCGCGTTCTCCTGCTTTGCAGGAACAGTGTAGGATTGCTCTGCTCGGTGTTGGCGTCGTCCGACGCATAGCCGACGACATAGCCGGGGCTCAGGATGGGATCCACCGGCTTCAGCAGGCCCTTTGCGCTGTCCAGGTCCTGGATGATCAGGCTCAGCGCACCGGAAACCGTCGACAGCGGCGTGACCTTGTCCGAGAAATCGGTAATATAGGGTATTGCCGGCGCATTCGGGTTGTTGACATAGGACGGAGCAAACATCCGGAGCAGGTCCAGATGCAGATAGCCCCGCATGGCCAATGCTTCACCCTTGATGATGCCGTAATCTACCGCGCTCAAGAGTTTTTTCCCTTGCTCTATGTTGGCGAGGATCAGGTTGCAGTTGGCGATGGCATTGTACAACCCCGACCACACGGTATCCTTTCGGCTCACAAAATTATTATCGCCGTAATTGTAGATGGACGTCTGCAGATACCCCTGGTAATCCTGCGAGGGGATCGAATAATTCTGCGCCAGCACATCCAGGAAACCAAAGGTCAGCTCGTCGCCATATTCGCCCTGCTGGCTGCAACGGGTGTAGACGCCGTTGAGGGCTTCCTCAAAACCAGTTTGCGTGCTGAATAGCTGTTCTGCCGACACCTGCGACTCGGGCTTCACATCCAGCCATTTCGAGCAGGAGGCAAGCAGCAGCAGGGAGAGACACAGGCTCAATACTATTTTCATATCACTAAGTTTAGAAGCTTGTTTGAAGGGATAGGGTAAAACTCTTGGCATAGGGATAATCGATCCCACGCTCGATCTTGAAGGTCGACCAATGCGCCACATCGTTCATGGTAAACGCCAACCGCAGGTTGTTCATCCCCAACCTGCTATAGACCTGTTTGGCAAAGTCATAGGACAGATACAGCGTCGTAAAGTCGAGTGTATTGTCGTCCTCGATAAACCGGCTGGAGAGATAGGTGGTTCCGAGATCCGCGATATTCTTGAACGCTGCATGATCTCCGGGTTTCTGCCACCGGTCCGTGAGCGCACGGCTATCGACATTGTACCGCGGGTCCGCATTCTCGACCCTGTCGACCAGGGTCTGGTTATAATCCTTTCCCCCCAGCCGCGTGGTAAAGATAACGTTGAGCATAAATTGCCGATATCCTACCGTCGAACCGAATGAACCATTGACCTTGGGGGTCGGATCGGCCACCGGCACGATATCATTGGCATTCCAGGAATAAGTGCGTGTACCATCTTTTTTGATCAGTATCTCCTGCCCATTCTCCGGGTCGATGCCCAATGACCGCACCGCGTAGATCTCATTGATCGACTGGCCGGCCTGGTAACGCAACAGCGGCGTCGCCCTCAGGCTATCGGTCTCCTGCGCCTGATTGGCTTTTTGATTATAGTTCTGCAAGGCGTTCGAGATCTTGACGATATTATTGACGTTGTGTACCAGGTTGGCAAAAAGGCTTACATTCCACTGCCTGTTCCGGATCATGACGTATTTGAAATTCAACTCGAACCCTTTGTTGACCATATCGCCCAGGTTATCCGTATAGGAAGAAAACCCGGTGGACGGGGGCAGATCGATATCCGCCAGCAGCCCACGAGTATATTTGTAATAATACCGCGGTGAGATCACGATCCGGTCCTTGAACAGCCCGAGATCCATCCCCGCATCATAGTTCTGCGTCTTCTGCCATTGGAGCGCTTCGTTGCCATAGCTCATCACAGAAGCCCCTACCCCCGTGCTATACAAGTTGGTGGTATAATACTGGTACATCGTCTCCGCCTGATAAGGAGGAAAGGATACGGACCCGGTGAGGCCGGTGCTGACCCGGAACCGGAGCTGGCTGACCACCGGCGACCCGGCCAAGAAATCCTCCTTGAAAGCATTCCAGCCCAAACCCATCGCCCAGAAAGGTGCGACCTTGTTCTTGGTGCCGAACTGCGACGAACCATCCTCGCGCGCGCTCAGGTCCAGCAGATATTTGTTCTTCCAGGAATAATTGAGGCTGAGAAAGCTACCGAATAGCCGCTCCTGTGAAAAATCACCGCCCGGCGTCGAACCCGTGAGATAGCTATTGGCGAACCCGATATTCGTGAACTGGTCGTCTGTGAAGCCCTGGGCATTGAAAGCCTTGGTGTCCGACGAATAAGTCCGGACATTGGACCCCAACGCGAGGTTGAAGAACTGGTTCCCGATTTGCCGGTTGAAGGTGAAGGTAGCGCTTCCGTCGAACGTCTTCTCGTCGTCCTGACCATAAAAGTAGGAACCACGTGTTGAGTATTCCCTGGGCTTGTACCAGAAGAAATCGTTGCTGAACGGCGAATCAAAGATATCGGTGGTGGATTTCTTCTCGTCGTAGCTGATCACCGTGCGCAGCCGCAGACCCCGGGCCATATTCCATTCGGCCGAGAAGGCATCCGTGAACTCGAGGTAGGCGCTTTTATTGAAACTGGCCAGCGTCGCGTTGTACATCGGGTTGAGGACGTAGGTCGTTGCATAGGCGGTGCTGTCGTGATTCTCCTGCCAGTTGTCGATCTCCTGCAGAATGTGTCCTGAAGCATCGGTCTTGGGATAATACGGGTTCATCTGGGCATATTGCTGAAAGCTGCCGTAATTGGATTCCCGGCTATCGACCGACGTTACATTTAGGTTGTTGCGAAAGATAAAGGTCTTCCCGGGATTGTACGAGAGGTCCATGCCGATGCCATACCGGTCACGCGTCGACCCCTTCATTACACCCGGCGCAGTCTGGTAGAGCAGGCTAAGGCCATAGCGCATGGAAGCATCCCCGCCCTCGAGATACAACGAGTGTTTCTGGCCATAGGTCGTACGCAACGGCTGCGACAACCAATAGGTATTGATGCCGGCGTTCACATTCAGGAGCTTGCCGTAATAGAGACTGTTGAGCTGATCCTGCGACTCCCCGTTATTGACAAGGGTGTCGGTATACAACCCTGCCAGCTTCTCATATTTCAGTTTCTGCTGCGCATTCAGGACATGGTATTCGTCGAGATCGGGGCCGGTAGTGTTCAATTCATAGTTGTAGAACAGCTGCAGCTTACCGGGTTTTGGCGCCTTGGTGGTGATCACCAGTACCCCGTTGGCCGCACGGGAACCATATACCGCGGTTGCTGCCGCATCTTTTAAGAGGGTGATGCTTTGGATGCGGTTCACGTCGAGGTCATAGACCTTTTCGAGATCTACCTCGTAGCCGTCCAGTATAAATGTCGGCAGGTTCACGTTACTCGTGAGATCGGTGCGCGTCAGCACCGCGCCGCCGCCCGTAGGCAACGCCGTAGAACCGCGCACGTTGATGCTCGGCAGGCTGTTGGGATTCGAGCCGGCGAGGTTATTTTGTGCAATGGCAAAACTGGGATCGAACACCGAGATGCTCTGAAGGAAATTTTGTGGGTTGACCTTTTTGAGGTCCTCGCCCGACACCGTGATGGCATTGCCGGTAAAGCTTTCCTTGTTGATCACCTGGTAACCCGTCACCACCATATTCGCCAATGGGTCCTTGGCGCCCGCAGTTAGCGCCACTACGAGCTCGGCCCCACCCCTGACCTTCACCCGCTGCGGAAGATAACCTATATAAGAGACCAGCAAGGTCGCCCCGGTGCCCGCCGTCACGCGGAAACGGCCGTCATTGTCGGCCACCGCACCCACCCCTCTCTTTCCTTCCACCTCGATATTGGCGCCGGCCAGCGGCTTGTTGTTCTCGCCCATGACCCTCCCGGTGGTAATGCCCGGCGGCACCGAATCGGCCGCGGCGGTAGGTTCAGCCGCCTGGCTGCTGGCCTTGCGTACAGAAACGACGATGGTCTTGTTGACGATATTCCACGCCAGCGGCTGGTCGCGGAAACATTGCTCCAGCACCACACGAAGATCTTCATCCTTGACTTCGATGGTCACCGGATGTCCCTGTGAAAGGAGAGTGGCATTGTAAAAAAAGACGTACCCCGTTTGCTCCTTGATGTCTCTGAAGACCTTTTTCAACGACGCATTGTGCTCGGAAAGAGTGACCCGTTGGGCCTGCGCCAATGTACACAGGAGCGTACAGGCGGCTAATAACAGAACCTTTATTCTCATAAGCAGAATAGTTTTACGCTTCGCGGCAGGTCCAGCGACCCGGACCCCGCAAAACATTGACTTCGACGATTTATAGTTTTGGTTATTGTTCTACGATCACTTTCTTGTCCTCCACGGTAAAATGCACATTACTCAATTGCAATATTTTAAATACTTCGGTTAGATTGCTGTTACGGGGGATCTCGCCTTCGAATTTCGCATCCGGCACCTTGCCCCTGAAAATCACATCGACATCATACCAGCGCGAGAGCTGTCGCATCACCTCGGTGACATCGGCCCCTTCGAAATGGAACATCCCATTCTTCCAGGCAACCGCTTCCTCGATATTGGCATGCGGGTCCACCTGCATCGTTCCATCGGCACGCCATTGTCCCTGTTCCCCGGGTTTCAGCACCGTGTTTCCCAACCCGACACTCCCCTCCAACAACGTGGTCGTGACGGTCGTTTCATCTGAATAAGCCTTGACATTAAAATGCGTCCCTAACACCCGGATATCTTTTTGCCCCTGCGGCGTATTCACGTGAACGCGAAATGGCATTGCCGCGTTGGCAGCGATCTCGAAATAGGCCTCACCCGTTATCGTCACACTTCTTTCGCTGCCGGTAAACGCCGTTGGATAGGAGATCGATGACGCGGCGTTCAACCATACCTGGCTGCCATCAGGTAATAACAAACGATATTGTCCTCCCCGCGGCGTAGTGAGCGTATTGTAAACCGCAACCGTCCCGGCGCCTTTGGCCGGCTGATAAGCCAGCGCCCCATCTGCGGACTTGGTGACGCTGGTCGCGCCCTGCTGTGCCAAAAGTCCATTGTGCGCACTGTCCAGTGTGATCGAAGAGCCATCCGCCAGGGTTAATACTGCGACATTCCTGCCGGGTGCCCGATCGTGAACCAATGGCTTTCTTGCGGTGACTGCGGGCTCCGGCGTCTTGGGTCGCACCAATAACCAAACCGCCACAGCCGTCCCGGCCAGCAGGGCAGCTACGGCCCACCAGCGCCGGAGTACCGGCGACCGATGGGAGTAGGGCTCAGGGGTCTTTCGCAGGGTCGGTTCTTCTTCTTTGATCCTCCTGAGCACGGCCTGTAAGCGGACCTCACTGCCCACGGCCATGGGTTCAGTGCTGCCAAGCAGGCTTAACAAGTGATTCTTTGCGGTCTCCTCATAGGAGGGGTCATGTAGGAATACTTTCAATTCTTCGAGTTCTTCGACGGAAGCCGAGTCCCCGATATATCGATCGAACAAATAATATAATCTTTCCTCTGGCCGCATTTGCTTATATGTTTAGACGATCCTCAAAAACACTTGAACTAGTGTCCTATGAAATTTTTTTTAATTTTTCCATAAAAGGTGGGCGCAGCACAACAGGAAAAGCGGCAACCGATCCTGCTGCTCCAGCCAGACGCGGATCGCAGCAAGCGCCTTCACCAGGTGATTGCGTACGGTATTGGGTGAGATATTCAGCTCGCCGCCGATCTCTTCGTAGGACATGCCCTGCCGCCGGCTCAGCAGGTAAACGGATTTTTGCTGTGGAGGCAACTGATCGACAGCCCGTTGGATCAATTCTTCGGTATCTTTTAGCAACAATAGCTCCTCGGGATCATTGTGTGTCGCGGACAATCCGGCCGAAAAACGCTGCAACATCCGGTTCTCGTTCAGCCGTTTTTTGATCTGGTCCAGCGTATGCCGCGCGGCAATGGTGAGGATATACGATTCCGGCTGGTCGATCATATGCAGGGTCTCGCGGTGACGCCAGATCTTGATAAAGATCTCCTGCGCGATCTCTTCCGCCATTAGAGGGCTTTTGATCATCTTGAGAACAAAAGGATAGATCCGCCGGTCATAGCGACGGAACAGCTCGGCAAAAGCAGGCTCGTCTCCCAGAGCGATTAACCGAAAAAGATCCCGGTCCGTGTATTTTTCAGGTGAGGACAAATAAGCAGAACTTTTAAATACATCACTTCATAAGACAGGTAGGAAAAACGAATGTACGATTTTTAACATGCCGCAAAAAAATCGGGTGTGCATCAAAGAAAATTCGGAACCGAAACGTCCCGTTTGAATTTTTTTCCGTAACTTGCTAGCTATCGTTCACCAAAAAAAAGGAGGTATTCATGCTATCTACAGATAAATCATGGAAACCTTCGGTTAATTTCGCTTAACCGGGTTGCTCCAAAAAATAATCTGCGAGGCTATCCAACGGATAGCCTCATTTTTTTCGCGGTCGCGAACTAAACGTCAAGATATTTGTATACATTCTTTTTGTATTCCTCGAGGTCATCGAGATTGGTGAATTCTTCAAACCGGTAGGCCTCTCCATTGCGGAGCTCGCGAACCAGCGCGACAATCCCCCCGCCCACCAGCGTCCGCTTTGCCCGCTGAAATAGTTCATCCAACGAAGCAATATCCTTGATGGTTTGCCATTCCTCTACTTTGCCTACTTTTATGATATAATCTTCCATAGCATATGCAATATAGAATTCTTGGCAATACTGACGTAAAATTATCCGCCATCGGCCTGGGGTGTATGAGCATGAGCCACGCCTATGGCCAGCCCAATGACGAAGAGTCCATCCTGACCCTGGAAAAGGCCATCGAGATCGGCATCACTTTCTGGGATACGGCAGACATCTATGGCAACGGCGCGAACGAAGAGCTCATCTCCCGCGTCCTGCAGCCCAACCGCCAAAAGATCTTCCTCGCCACCAAATTCGGCTTCACCGGCTATGCCGACGGCAAACTAGCCGCCTTCGACGGCTCGCCCGCCTATATGAAAAAAGCGGTGGAAGCCAGCCTGCGCCGGCTCCGGACGGATGTCATCGATCTCTACTACGCACATCGCGTCGACCCCAACGTGCCCATCGAAGAGACCGTAGGGGCGATGGCGGAACTCGTAAAACAAGGGAAGGTCCGCTACCTCGGGCTTTCCGAAGCTTCGGCGCAATCGCTCCGCCGCGCGCATGCCGTCCATCCCATCAGTGCCCTGCAAAGCGAATATTCCCTCCTGACACGCGACGTAGAGAACACGGTGCTGCCCGTTTGCAGGGAACTCCACATCACCCTTGTCCCCTTTAGCCCGCTGGCCCGTGGCCTGATGACCAATACCCTCGATCTCACCGGCCTCGGCGCCACGGATTTTCGCCGCGGTCTGCCCCGTTACCAGCCGGAACACGCTGAGAACAACTCGCAGCTTGCCGCCGGCTTCGCCGCCCTGGCCGCTGCCAAAGGCTGCACACCCGCACAGCTCGCCCTGGCCTGGGTACTCGCTCAAGGCTCCGATATCATCCCGATCCCCGGCACCAAAAGACGGAAATACCTGCTCGACAACGCCGGCGCCCTCGACGTCACCCTCACGAAACAGGATTTTGCCGATACCGATCAATTGCTCAAACGCTATCCCGATATCGGTGCCCGCTACAACGAAGCCAATGCGAAGCTGGTGGATCGATCTTAGACCGCGGTTAAAATCCGCATCGAAGCGGCTAAAATGCAGTGGGCTCTTTTGTCGCCAATGCCGGAACTTAGCACCAATCGACTCGCCATGCACAGCCGCCTTTTCGTCATCGCTGTCTGTTTTTTTTCCGCCTGCTTTGCTGCCGGGGCTCAACCCCTATCGACTAATGGCATGCCAGCGCAGCAGCTCACGACCGCGGGCATGCCCGCACGATTGCTCATCCGCCAGGCAGCGGTACACAGTCTTCGCATCACCTTGAAACCGCAAAGTTATTCCGGCGATGAACCGTTTTCCCCGGCCCTCGTCGACCGCCCCTACCCCGCCCCGGAGATCGACCTTACGGAACTATCGGCGCCGGTCACGCGAAATATAGGCAGCTTGCAGGTAGAAGTGCTCCCCTCGCCGCTCACCATCCGCATCACCACCGCAGATGGCCGCCCGGTCCAGGAGCTGCGTTTCAACGATAGCTCTTTTTCTTTTGCTTTGGACGATGCTCCCGTCCTCGGAATGGGGGAAGGCGGCCATAAGCCGGAACCGGGAACCAATTGGCGGGAGGCTCCCGTCGAATTCGACCGGCGCGGCCGCCTGCAGGAGATGCAGCCCCGCTGGCAAAGCGATGCCTATGGCTCGCGCAACCCCGTGCCCCTGCTGGTCGGCACGGCCGGCTGGGCGCTGTTTGTAGCGACCCCGTGGGGGCAGTTCGATCTGCGGGCCTCGCATCGCGGCATGTTCTTACCCTGGAAGCCTACCCCGGGCGACACCGTGGTTCAGAATGAACACAACCAGGGGCTCGCCCTCGCCAAAGGGCTTCCGCCGGCGCGTTCCGTAGTGCCCGGGCTCTATGATCTCATCGTATTCGATGCCCATGATCCCTCCGCCTTTATGCAGGATGTATCGACGCTTACCGGCCCCGCCGTGCTTCCGCCTAAATGGTCGCTGGGCTATATGCAGTCGCACCGTACGATCAAAGACGAGAACTATATCCTCGGCATCGTCGACACCTTTCGCTCAAAAAAGATTCCCGTGGATGCGGTGATCTATCTCGGTACGGGATTTACTCCACAAGGCTGGAATACCCGGCAGCCGTCGTTTACCTTCAATCCCGCGGTCTTCCATCGCGACCCGGCCGCCGTGCTGGCCGACTTCCATGCCATGCACGTCAAAGTAGTCTTACATATGGTACCCTGGGACCGCGATAAGCTCCCTTACCTCCACGGTACGATCCCCGCCGCACCCGGCGAGGTCCTTGACGCCGGCCATATCCAGAACTACTGGCAGCAACATGTGCCTGTAATGCAAGCGGGCGCCGATGCCTTCTGGCCGGATGAGGGCGATTGGTTCGATCTCTATGAACGCATGAAACGCCATCAACTCTATTATCAGGGGCCGCTTTCGACGTTCCCCGATATCCGTCCCTGGAGCCTTCATCGCAACGGCTACTTGGGCGTTGCGCGGTGGGGCGGCTGGGTCTGGTCGGGAGACACGGAATCTTCGTGGAAGACACTGGAAGCGCAGATCGCAGTTGGGATCAATCACTCGCTTAGCCTGAGCCCCTACTGGGGCTCCGACATCGGCGGCTTTTATTCCAATAGCGAAAAAACAGGCGAACTGTATGCCCGGTGGTTTCAGTTCGGGGCCTTCTGCCCTTCCTTCCGCAGCCATGGGCGTACCACAATGACCATCCTGCCCTGGGGCTGGGGTCAGGGTGACCGCGGGGACCTGGAGACCTCCACCAGGCCCGCGCCCGACAGCGTACTCGCCAAACGCAACGTCCTGCTGTCGGCGATGAACGATCCCCGCATCGAACCCGTGTGCCGGAAATACGACGAGCTCCGGTATCAGCTGTTACCCTATACCTATACGCTAGCCTGGGAAGCCCGCGCCACCGGCATGCCGCTCATGCGCGCGCTCTGGCTGCATTATCCCGATGATCCCGTAGCCCGCGGCACCGGCAACGAATACCTCTGGGGCCGCGATCTCCTCATCGCGCCCGTATTCGAAAAAGGGGCCACCAGCCGCGATGTCTATCTGCCTGCGGGGCAATGGTACGACTGGTGGACGTCTCAACCCGTATCCGGAGACGTCACTATCCGGCGGCCCGTGGACCTCTCGATCATGCCCATTTATGTTCGGGCCGGCGCCATCATCCCCTTCGATCCGGTGCGCCAATATACCGCCCAACCCGTGACCGCGCCCACCACCCTGCGCATCTATCCCGGCGCGAACGGCGACTTCACGCTGTATGACGACGATGGCATCAGCCAGCAATACCTTCGCGGCAAAGCCACCTGGATCCGCCTGCGTTGGGACGACCGAACCCATACCCTCGCGCTCGAACCCGGCGCCCCTGCCGGCTTCACCAGCCAGCCCATCCACCGCCGCTTCCTCGTGCGGCCCCTGACCCGGCCGGCCTCCACCGCCAAAACCATCACCTACGAAGGCAAAAAAATTGTCGTGCACCTGTGAGCCCCACCTTCAAATAGTATTTTATTGAAGTAATCTTTTTATTACTTTTGCAATATGAAGTCCGGTGAACTTGTGCGGCTGCTGAAGCAGGATGGATGGTTTGTAGTAAGGCAATCCGGGAGCCATATGATCATGCGACATCCCATAAAACGGGGGCAGATCGTATGTCCGTCGCATGGTAGCCAGGAGATCGGGAAAGGCTTGGAAAAGAAGATCAAGAAAGATGCCGGGCTGAAATAAATATTAAGTATGAAAATCGAAATGATCGTCGAAAAGACGAGATCAGGCTATTCCGCCTATGCGGAGAAATTTCCGGTCTACACTGTCGGAAAATCGTTGGAAGAACTAAAATCCAACATAGTAGACGCGCTGAACTTATACATGGATCGAAAAGGAAAAACCGTAACGGAAGAAGATCTGAGGATCATGCTGGATCTCCAGCAATTCTTCGAATTCTACAAAGTCATCAATGCCAAGGCGCTTTCAGAGCGGATCGGCATGAACCAAAGCCTGCTCGCTCAATACATTAAGGGCATAAAAAAGCCGTCCCCCAAGCAGGCAACCAGAATTCTCAAAGGTGTCCAGCAAGTCGGCAAGGAACTCGCCAGTATCCGGTTTATTCTATAGGCCATAGGGTGGCTACATATATTTCCCGATCGACAGACAACGCACCCCCTCTACCGTTTTATACGAGTCAGTAGTATAGACGGCATCGACATACTCGATCACCGGCCCGCGACTAAAAATACCATGGCTCACGATGAGGACAACTTTCGCCGCGCCTTTTTCCTTCAGCATCTTGGCCGTCCCCGCGAAAGTACCGCCGCCGTCGCAAATATCATCGATGATAAAACAGGTCTGACCGTGCAAGCCGTCCGTCATGGCCTTGAAATTAGTGAGCGCACCCGTCCGCACATCCCGCTCCTTCATACACTCCACCACATTTTCGATCCCCAGAAATTGCGCCAGCTTATGGATCTTCTTCAAAGCTCCTGCGTCCGGCGAGATCAGGCAGGGGGTATCACCGGGATGGCTGCTCGTATAGTCGTTAAGCGCATCACGCACAAAAAGATGATTGGTCACGGCATAAGAACGATCGATGAGCGCCGTCGATACCTCACTGTGCGGGTCGAAGATGAGTACCTTTTTGAATTGCCCCTGGTTAAGCAGGGCCGCTACTACTCTTAGCGAAAAAGGTTCGCCATCCAGCATCACCCTGTCCATCCTGGCCGCCAGCAGATAGCTCACATGCAGCTCCACGTGTTCGAATTCCAGGTAATCGAGCGTGTTCTTTACCAGCAAAGCCAGCAGCAGATCACCCGCATTGTTCAGCCGGGTAAAGATGCGCAGCGGGTCTTTCTTGTCCAAAGCCGCCGTCTGCTGCACATTGATCTTGATATGGGGCTGCCCATCGGGAAAGATCATGGATTGATAGGAAATAGCGGATTTTTCGGGATAGATCAGGTCGAACGTGTTCATGCCTTTAGAGTTTATTTGTTTCTACCGGTTTCGCCGGGATAGAGTTGTTGTACCTTGTCGCTTTGAATAAATTTTTTGTTGGCGATGTCCAGCATGGTCACCTTGCCCGTAAAGCCGGCGCCGGTATCCACATCCCATACGTTGCATCGTTGCATGGGGATATCAAAACCATAGTTGGTAGTGGGGGTATGCCCGATATAGATCTCGTCATAAAGCAGCAGCCGTTGGGGATAAAAAACACTGTCCCTTGGTATCCGGTCATCTATTGCCAATGCCGTCTCCCATAGCGTTCTGTCCCAGAAGAAATTGCTGGCATAGTGCTCCGCATGCGGACCATGCATGGAAGAAAACCCTGCATGCACGAAAAGCCGCCCTGATCCGTCTTCGTAATAGGGGCGCATCCTGTTGAAAAATTCCAAATGCTTCTCGGTATCCTTCGCCGTGATGCCGGCATAGCTGCGGACCGTAGCGTCACCGCCATGGAATAGCCAGTCGCCGCTGGCGCCCCATCCTCCCAGCCACTCTTCGCACCAGGCATCATGGTTGCCCTTGATAAAAATACAGTCATACGACGCATCCAGCGAGATAAGATAGTCCATGACCTCGCGGCTCTGTGACCAACCATCCACATAATCGCCCAAAAAGATCAGCCGGTCCTTGCGCTTTGGGGCAACCCGTTCCATAACCTGCTGCAGCGCGCGGAACGCACCATGTACATCGCCTATGACATAAGTTCTTGCCATGCCGTTTATTTTAACATGTCTCTTACTTCCATTAATGCAAACCCAAGCAAATTATCTCCCTTCCATTGCTCCGGATTCCGCGCCGCCGGCTTGTCGGCAGCGAGCCCGATACCCCATACCCGGTCGACCGCGTTGGCCTCCACCAGCACCTGCTCACCCGTATCCACAAGAAAAGTCTTCAGCTCCGGATGGCGCCCGAACTTATACCAGTTGCCCTTTATAACCAGCTCGAACTTTTGCTTATCCCAAACCGCCGGGTCAAAATTCGTCACCAGCCGGCCCAGTCGCTTGGCCTGCGCCGGCGTCCCCGCGTTTAGTATCTTGTTCAGGCTTTCGTCGTCGCCGAGCAACATTGCCTTTCCAGCCATCATCCAGTGTTCCGCCGTCCTATACATGTGCCCCTCCGCCTCAAAAGGCGCCACCCACCACTGGCTGAGACAGCTCCTGGTGATCTGTCCATCCTTCGACGGCTGATGCCCGTAGAAAAAGAAAAAGGGGATCGTCTCCGCTTGCGGATAAGTTTCTTTTAACCAGGCCTTATTGTATTTCATCGCTCCTGTCTTTAGAAATCAATATACTTTACCGGAACATGATCCGTCAACCAAACCCCGTTGTCCGAAAGAAAGAATGCAAACCCATCATTGTACATAGCTTTGCTTCGAACAACAAGGATCACAGCCTCGCCCCGCCTGTTGTTTCGTTCAACACCGGATAAAAAATGGGCTGCCATTCCAGCCGGGGCGGGAATTCCCGCCAGCCGGACAACCGGATCAATTCCAATTCTTTTAAACCCACCGGGCGATATAGTTTGATCGTTTCCATTATCATTTTACAAATTCTCCCTCACCCGTTGACGGATCTCCGCCAGCGTCCAGTCGACCAGCAGCTTCCCATCCCGAAACACCGGCTTCAATTCACCCTGTGCTTCCTCTTCCCAGCTACACTGATCTTTCAACGCCAGCTTGCCGGTGGCGGGGTCCCGATATACCTGCATCAACCCTTTGGCGGATTTTTTGGTGCCATCATCGGTCTTGGGATCTTTAAAGATATCCCGCCCTACCCCATTAACCTCTCCATAAGTCGCCTTCATGGCAAAACCAAAGGTGTCGCGGGTCACATATTCATACGTATAAGAGCCGATACCCAGCACCACATTATAGCTGGCAAAGCCTTTCCGTTGCAATCCTTCCAGGATGGCCAGCTGCCGCCCGGTCGTGATGCTGTCTCCATAGATCAACCCGATGTGGCTATCCAACAGCTTGTATCCCTTGGGCGTAACCGTTCCGCCAAAAGTCTCCCACATACACTCGATCGCCCCCTTGTATTGAGGGCTGCCCACAGACGCCTGCTCATCGCCGATAATGATCTTCACCGGGTCGCCGCTATCTGGGCGGATGACGACCTTGCCATTCCTGGCCAGGATCCGATCCTTAAGCGCTGGCAGGAATTCCGTGATGACCTGCCAGAAATCCCAGGTGTCACTCACAATAGATACGATTCCCCCGGGATACACTTCGTTAATCAGCCTTTCGAACGTCCTTATCTCCTCGTCCTGGGTACCCATGCACATCACACTGTGCTCCGTGGCGGGCACCGAACCGCCGATAAGCTCCTTTTCACAGTCGGCATGATAGTATTGCTCCAGGAAATCGATGGCCGGGATGGTATCGGTACCCGAAAAAGAAAGGAGATGCCCTGCCCCGCTCATCACCGCATCTTCGACGCCACTCATCCCGCGGAACGAAAAATCATGCCCCTGCCAGGGGATAAAGCTCAGGTCGTCACCCACCGTCTCCCTGGCGAACCGCGTGAACGTACGCAGATAGTCAAACGCCGTGGTCGCGGAGGTCGAAGGCTTCCACAAGACGGCGCTCAACACCGTCTCCAGCATATTGGTCAGCCAAAAGAACTCAGGCACCGTATTCCGGATGGTGAAGATCGGAACCCGCATCGGGACCAGGCTGCCCTCCGGCAAGGCCTTGATCTCCAAAGGCAGATAACCCAGATCGTGCAGATCGGCGATGTGCTGGTAAGTGATACTGTCCTTTCCCAGGTAATTGTCCATGCGCCGGGCATAGGCTTTCACCACGCTGTCCTTGGGACGCTGAAAGAACTCTTCGTTGAACTGACGGATAAGGTATTCCCTGATGAAATATTGCAACCCAAAAAAGACGATCTCGTCGGTACCCGCACTCCGCGATTTGCGCGGGGTCAGATTGGAGTATACTAACGTGGTGCCTGCGGGGTACTGGAACTTATGACCTACCTTGTAACCATCTTTCAATAGAATCGGCGATGCTGTCATGAGAAGTTGATATTAAGTTGAAAATTGCTTGGTTTCAATTTTTTATTGAAGCTATACAGCTCCGGATGCCTGTTCTGCAGCCCCTCGCGTTTGGTCCCGGTAGGCAGGATATATTCCGAGGCCAGGATCTTACGCCGGAAATTGCGCCGGTCCAGCGACATATCCAGCACACATTCATACAGCTCATGCAGCTCCGTCATCGTGAACTCGTCGTCCAGCAGCTCGAAGCCCACCGGAAAATACAACATCTTGCTACGAAGACGCTGCAACGCCATTTTGTAGATCTCGCGATGGTCAAAGCCCAACGAAGGCATTTTTTTGTGATCCATCCACTTGACATCATGCGCCATCATGCCCGCCGAAACCTGCAGCCTGGCCGGATTCACCAGGGCGAAGTAGGCGACCGATATCGCCCGCCCACGGGGGTCCCGGTTCGGATCGTCGAAAGTATACAACTGCTCCAGATACAGCTGATCCATCCCCAGCTTGGTTTGCAGGATGCGGGAACAAGTATCCGAAAACCGCTCCTCCATTTGCAGGAACGCCCCGGGCAACGTCCAGCCGCCCGCAAATGGTTCGTCCCTTCTGTTTAGCAACAACACACTCAGCTCGTTGTCCGAATACCCAAACACCACGAGGTCAACGGCCATCGCCGGGTTCTTATATGCATGAAACGGTTTCATGTTTCGTTTGCGTTAATATGACGCAAACTAACATACAAAAACCGACATTCGCAAGTTTTTTTTATGCACCCGACGATATTTCGATCTAATTCGGTGAAAAAGCGATATATCGTAATCCACTTTTAACGACACAGCGCGACCCGGCATCCGCCGGGTCGCCTTATTTAGTGAATGAAAAAATGGCCTATTTTGCAGCATATGACCGGCAACTCCTATTTCGATCGCGATCTCAGCTGGCTCACCTTCAACTGCCGCGTTCTCGAAGAAGCGGCACGGGTAGACGTTCCGCTATTGGAACGGATCTTTTTTCTCTCAGTCTACAGCTCCAACCTCGACGAGTTCTACCGGGTACGCATCCCGGCTATCGCAGCCCTTCAAAAGATAAAAAAGACACGCGAAGCCTACATATCCGCCAGCGGCGTCCAACTCTTAACAAAAATTTCATCCAGGCTCAATGGTCAGTTCGAGCGCTTTGGCAGCCTGCTTAGAGATGCCGTTCTGCCGGCGTTGGAAGCGGGTGGCATCCACTTTGTCTATCACACGCCGATACCGCAGGCCGTAAGAAAAGCAACCACCCAATATTTTCATACCCAGGTATTGGCCTTCCTCCAACCGGTGCCCCTTTCATCCGGTAAACCTGATTTTTTTCCGGAGAACGACCACCTGTACTTCCTCGTGGTCCTGGATCAGGACAGTCCGCAGGAGAAGCTGGTCCTCCTGAATATCCCATCGGATAGTCTGCCACGGTTCTATCCGGCCGAAGCGGAAAGTAAACGGTACATCATCTTCCTCGATGATATCATCCGGGACAACGTGCCCTTTGTCTTCCCCGGTGCCACGATCAACACCATCTCCAGCCTGAAGATCACGCGGGATGCGGAACTGGACCTCGAAGACGAATACCAGGGTAACCTAGCAGAAAAGATAGAAAAGAAGCTGGCCAAACGCGATGCCGGTCTGGCCACCCGGCTGCTGTACGAACCCGGCATCCCGCTCCGTATCGTGGAAACCATCATCGAAAAGCTTCACCTGGATAAGGCCTCGGTGATGGAAGGCGGACGCTACCACAACCTGCGCGATCTCGCCGGCTTTCCCGTAAAAGATGCCACCCTGTCCTATCGGCCCTGGCCCCCCGTCCACCGGAGCGAAGAACAGCTGCCCGTCCTCCTGCAGGCGATCGCCGAAAAAGATTTGCTGCTCCACGTACCTTATCACAGCTACGACCCCGTCCTTCGCTTTTTCAACGAAGCCGCCATCCACCCCCAGGTCGAAGAGATCTATGTAACGCTCTACCGTGTCGCCAAAGATTCCCGCATTGTCCATGCGCTGATCAGCGCAAGCCGGAACGGGAAAAAGGTCACTGTCTTCGTGGAGTTGAAAGCCCGTTTCGACGAGGCCAATAACCTCCATTGGGCCCGCCAGATGAAGGACGCCGGAGTCAGGATCATCTATAGCATCCCGGGCTTGAAAGTCCATGCCAAGATCGCACTCGTCAAGCAGCGGGTCGATAGCCGCATCCACTACTTCGGCCTGCTGGCCACCGGCAACTTCAACGAGAACACCGCGCGTTTCTACACCGATCATATCCTGCTTACCGGTCAGCACGATCTGATGCGGGAGCTCGAACTGCTCTTCATCTTCCTCAGCAGCCGGAGAGATCCCCGCAAATCGGAAAAGATAGACTTCAAACATCTCCTTGTGGCCCAGTTCAATCTCCTGGAACGTTTCCTGGGCCTCATCGACCGGGAGATCGCGATCGCCCAAAAAAAGCGGCCCGCCTCCATCATCATCAAGATGAACAACCTCGAAGAGCAGACCCTCATCGACAAACTCTATGCCGCTTCCCGTGCCGGAGTCCGCATCCAGCTCCTCGTCAGGGGTATCTGCTGCTGCATCCCCGGTGTCGAAGGCATGAGCACAAACATCACGATCCGCCGGATCGTCGACCGCTATCTCGAACACGGCCGCGTCTTCATCTTCCATAACGACGGCCGGGAAGAGATCTACCTCGGCTCGGCCGATTGGATGAACCGGAATATCTACCGCCGCATAGAGGTCTGTTTCCCGCTGTACGAACCCCGGCTTCAGGCAGAGATCCGGGAACTGATCCGATTGCAACTGGCCGATACCGCCGCCGCCATTCCCATCGACGAAAACAGCGAAAACCCGTCTACCGACCCGCTCTCGCGGTCCCTCCTCCCCGAAGGGGCTATCCGTTCACAGGAAGCGATTTATTATTATCTTGCTGATAAATGAAGCCCGCGCGCCATTTTTTATTTATACTCCTGGCCCTGAGCCTGGCAGGACGCTTGTTCGCCAGCCGGCCCGGATCGCATGTCTGGTTCTATACCTTCGGCCAAATCTCTTCGGCGGACATGGAGCTCACGGTCGCAAAGGATCGTATCGGCCACTTCGAAAGCAAACCGCTGCCCGATAACCCCGGCGAAGACCCCTTTTCCAGGGACAACAATGGATGGCGTATCCCCGCAACGCATAAAGAGACCGATGCCGAAATAAAAAAAAGACTGTATAACCACTGCCGGTTCTGGGAATTCTATTTCAAATGGTCCCAGGACAAAAAGCTGGACATCGTCGATGTACGCAGTACCCCCACGCCGATCAAGATGTATGGAAATGGCTTCGGGCTCAGACCCCTCGAGGACCTGCCGCCACGATGGAAGAGCTATTTTTTCGATGACGACGATTGCTGGAAGGCCAACGACATACTGAAAGACATCTTCGAACATCAAACCATTGCCTGGTCTAATTCCGCCAGCAAGTACAAGATGTTCCTGGGTGCATTTCAGCAATTGGAAGGCTTCCTCCGCTGATGTAGTGATCCCACCCTAAACCCGTATGTATGAGAAAGACTCTACTTTTCTGTATGGCGCTGCTCGTCGCCTTCAGTGGCTGTTATGCGCCCGATAAACCGGGAGCGGGACTTTATTTTTTTGCACAGGCAACAGCCGGCGATACCACGGTGAATGACCCGCACATGAATGCAGCCAGCTTCCTGGAGCTCCGTCCCGACGGGACCTATACGCAGGACTTCGGCCAGTTCTATTACGGTACCTGGATGCTAAAAGACCAGCGGCTCTATCTCACCAACCAACGCCACCGCACTTTTATCTATCTCCTCGCCGACTCGCTGAATCCGCGGGCGCTCAACCTTCTCCTGGACAGCGGTCGCACGGGTCATTTCCTGGGCCACTCCATGCCTTCCGACAACCCGAAGAAAGACCCTTTCTCCCAGTATCATAATCAATGGCGTATCCCCGCCAAACACAAAGAAAGCGACGCTGAGATCCGCGCCCGGCTCTTCAACCACTGTGAGTTTTGGGAGACCTATTTAACGTGGGCACAGGACAGGGAGGACGGAGCGATCAATGTCAGAGATATTCCTTCGCCTTTAAAGATCTACGGCAACGGTTTTGGGTTGAAGCATTACAGCGACCTGCCCCGCGAGTGGCGATCCTTTTTCTATGACAGCGTCGATTGCCATAAAGCGGACACGATGATCAAACACGTCTTCCGCCGGCACAACTTCGTATGGCCAAACACCGATAACGATCTCAAGAAGCTCATCAGCGGCACCCACCAGCTGCAGGACTGGCTGAAATGATTACCGCTGGAAGAGTGCGTCGATCACGGCTTTGTTGTAGGTATCGTTCTCCAGTCGTACGCTGTTCACCAGGCTGCTCAAACCAGCCTCCGTCTCCGCCGCCGAAGGCCGTGGCCCTTTACCGGAAAAATAGTTCACGATCCGTTCCCACTCCGGTGTCAGGGGCACCTCCAGCGGATTGTTCGTGCCGATCTTTTTAAGCGGCCACCACGACCAGCCGATGCCCTGGCCTTCGACCAGCTTCACGCACTCGCGGTACCAGGTATTGTTGTTCTCGCCCGACTCGCCCAGCCACAAGGGAATATTGTATTTTGCCCGCAGATCCAGGAAAGGCTGGATCGCCGCAAGTGTATTGGGGTTCCAGTATTTATGAAAGCTCAACACCATATTGTCGTCCCAGGGCGGCAGTACTCCCCGGTAGTTATTGCCCCACCCATTGCCTTCGATGATGATCATATGCCGTTTGTCCACGGAGCGGATCGCCGCCGTGATATCCATCATCAGCTGACGCAATGGAGCATTCTTCGTCTCCCGCTGTCCATGTTTATCCGCCGGATCTTCAAAACCCCAGTTGGGCTCATTGATGATATCGTATCCACCGATCCACGATTCGTTCGCGTACCGCTCCGCTAACTTGCGCCACAAGGCGATCATCTTCTCGCGGTTGGCGGCGCTTTGCCAGAGCGAAGGCTGCGTGGAATCGCGGTCCGAAATATTCAGATCATTCCCCTGACCGCCCGGTGCAGCATGCATATCCAGGATGAGATAGAGATGGTTGGCCTTGCACCAGCCGAGCAAACTATCCGTCAGCGCAAACCCTTTCTCCAGCCAGGTATTCCTGCCGGGTACGGGTTCTTCGTCTACCGCTAACGTATACAAATGATAATGCATGGGCAGACGCACCGAATTGAATCCCCACGCCGCCATCGAATCGATGTCGATCTTGCGGGTCTGATTCGCCAGCCACGCATCATAGAACGCAGCCGTACGTTCGGGGTCAATCAGCTCGCTGATCCGCCGCCGGATGCTGTATTGCGGTCCCGTTCCGGGCAACTTCAACATATAGGGTTCCTGCAACATCCAGCCACCCAGCCCCATGCCGCGTAAGATGACTTTCTCTCCTTTCTCATTCACGATCGATTGGCCTTCGGCCTTCAAAAAGCCCTGGCCTCTTCCGGTGTGCCAAAAGATGAACAAGACCAGGTAAGGAATAATACGATGCGTTATCATGCGCCAAATTTATATATTTACCGGTCAATTCAAGCGATTTGCCAGCAAAGAATAACCATAGCGAACGCTTACCCAGGCCCTGGGTCTACCACTCCGTCTTTTGGCTGGCATACTATATTTTCGCCGCGCTGATCTCCTTTAGTATCCATCATATCGTCGATCCGCGTTTCTATTGGCAGCTGCTGACGCTTGTCCCGCCGGATATGGCGCTGGTCTATCTCCACCTCTTCCTCCTCCGGCGCTTCCTGCTGGACAAACGCAACATCGCAGCCTACGTCGTTTTAATCCTCGCAGGCATGAGCCTCATCGCGTTCGTGAATATTTCAGTACATGGTTTTTACGCCCGGCTGGGGTCGACCTCCTACGCAGCCTCCGGGGTTTTCACTACCTCGAACTTCGCCGCACAGATCCTCAACTGCATCTACCTGCTGGGGCTCGCCACGGCAGCCAAATTCGCCAAAGACTGGATGTTGCAAAAACAGCAGCTGCAGGAGATCGCAAAAACGCAGGTGGCGACGGAGCTGGCCTTCCTGCGATCGCAGATCCAGCCGCATTTCTTTTTCAATACCCTCAACAACCTCTATTCGCTGACGCTGCAAAGATCGGATCGCGCGCCGGACGTGGTGCTGAAATTATCATCGGTGATGAGCTATATGCTTTATGAGTCCGGCGCACCCTTGGTGCCGTTGGAAAAAGAGATCGGCAACCTGGAGAATTATATGGCGTTGGAACAATTGCGTTTTGGTGGCCGCCTTTCGCTGTCTTTTGAAAAAAAAGGCGCGATGGAGTCCGTTCGCATCCCGCCGCTCCTGCTGCTAGTCTTCGTAGAGAACAGCTTTAAACACGGGATGTCGCAGATAGCGGGGCAGGGGTGCATCCATCTCCTGCTGCAGGTAGACCCCGGTGAATTGCTCTTTCACATCGACAACCCCGTAGGGAACGGCCGACCCCTCGACAACGCGAAAGCCGGCCCCGGCGGACAAATCGCCGGCGATGATCCACAAGGCATCGGTTTAAAGAATGCCATCCGGCGACTCGATCTTCTCTATGGCCCACGATACCAGCTCGATCTGCGCGAAGCAGCGAACACCTTTCATGTGACACTAAAAATCCCTTTGCCATGACAACCCTCCGGTGCCTGGTGATAGACGATGAACCCCTTGCCATCGATGTCGTGGTCAGCTATCTGAAACAGCTCGGGGTCGGGCATATCGCGACGTCTGCAAGCGGGATCGAAGCCTTCCAGCTGCTGCAGCAACAGTCCTTCGATCTGCTATTTCTCGATATCCAAATGCCGCAGCTCACCGGTTTCGAGCTGTTGAAAAGCCTGCCGCAGCGCCCGCTGGTCGTCATCACCACCGCCTACAGGGATTATGCCGTCGAAGGATTCGAATGGGCCGTGCTGGACTATCTGGTAAAACCCTTTTCTTTTCCGCGTTTCCTGCAGACTATGGAAAAAGCGACGCGGGCCCTGCAACAACCCGGCAGCCCGGTAGCACCCGAAGCCCAGACGATCCCCCTCGCCGGGCCGATACCCGCCGATGACAATAATTTCCTTTTCCTTCGCGTGGATCACCAGTGGGTCCGCATCGATCTCGATACGCTGCTCTATATCGAAAGTCTCCGGGATTATGTTCGCGTCGTCACGCAGACCAAAACCTATATCGTTCACTCGGCCCTGGCCGATCTCACGGCGCGGCTGCCCCAGGAGCGATTCATCCGCGTGCACCGTTCCTATACCCTCGCGCTCGACCGGGTCGATCGGGTAAGCCAGCATTGCGCCCATGTAGGCAATAAGCACATTCCCATCTCCCGGGCCCACCGCCAGGAAGTCTACCGGCGGCTTGGACAATAGTCTACATTATCCTACCACTCGTCGAAAAAAACGGCCCGCAGTCGAATGGTTTGACAAAAGCGCCCTGGCCCGGCCTAATTTAGCTCCAACCACCCATAGAAAAAAATGAAACGGCTTCCCGCTATCGATATCGCCCGCGGCCTGGTGATGGTCATCATGGCGCTCGATCATACCCGTGACTTCCTGCACATCCATGCCCTGCAAAGCCCCACAGATCTAAAAACCACGACGCCGATACTGTTCTTCACCCGCTGGATCACGCATCTTTGCGCGCCTTCGTTCGTCTTCCTTTCGGGAACATCGGCCTGGCTCTATCTGCATGGTTCCACCGTCCCCACCAGCCAATCCAGGATCACCGGCCAGCCCAGTCCCACCACTGCAGCCGGCGGGCCCGAGGTCGCGGCGCGCCGCCGTTTTCTATGGAAACGCGGCCTCGTGCTGATCCTGCTCGAGTTTACCGTAGTTAATTTCGCGCTGTCCTTCGATATTCATTTCCGGCTGTTCCTTTTTGAGGTCATCGCCACCATCGGGGCGGGGATGGTACTGCTGTCGCAGCTATCGCGGCTGAAGCCGGGGATCATCCTGGCGATCGCCATCGTCCTTCTTGCCGGTCACGACCTGATCGCCTTTGTCAACATGCCTTCCAGCCCCGTGCTGGGTTTTATCGGCTCCTTGCT
The DNA here is from genome assembly GCA_035946435.1 of Puia sp. Lineage (GTDB taxonomy): Bacteria > Bacteroidota > Bacteroidia > Chitinophagales > Chitinophagaceae > Puia. The sequence continues at coordinate 32,316 of DASYZH010000339.1, forward strand.
TTTCGGCCCCGGCGGTTTTCCCCTGGGCTCCGGCCGGCTCTTCGTCGTCGCCTATCCGGTGCTGCCCTGGCTGGCCATCATGCTCCTGGGCTTTTGCACCGGCCCGGTATTCTCCTGGCCGGTGACCGCTCAAAAGCGATTCCTGGTCCGCGCCGGTCTCGGCGCATTGGGACTATTCGTCCTGCTAAGATGGCTAAATGTCTACGGCGATCCCGTGCCCTGGTCGTCCAAAGGGGACGGCGTGTATACGTTCCTTTCGTTTCTCAACGTCACCAAATACCCGCCCTCGCTGCTTTTCAGCCTGGTCACGCTGGGCATCCTGCTCCTCATCCTGGCGATCGCCACCAGGGGCCCGGCCGCCGCCGGACAGGCAGCCACCACGGGACACATCACCGCCGGACAGCCGGCAGCCCGCGAGACCGCCGCCGCCCGCATCCTCCAGGTCTACGGCCGCGTCCCCTTCTTTTATTTTGTGCTGCACTTGTATCTCCTCCACGCGCTCCTGTTGCTGGTAGCGCGCTGGCAGGGCCACCCGTGGAGCGAGTTCGATTTCAGTCCCTTCAAATTCGGCCGGCCCCCGGGCGCAGGACTCTCACTGGGCACCGTATACACCATCTGGGCCGCCGTGGTCATCGCCCTTTATCCCGTCTGCCATTGGTATGGCCGCTATAAGGCCACTCATAAAGAAAAGACCTGGCTGCGATATCTATGACGCCAGATGCTGGGTAAATCCATACGCCACCAGCTTTTCATAAGCCGCCCAGACGTCATCCGGGATCTCCTGCGGAATCTGGAACCCTTTTTCCGGATAGATACGAATACGCTGCAGATCGCCAACCATGATGTTGATGACCCGCTCCATAGGGATCTCTTCGTTGGGATAATCTTCAAAGGCGATCTGTGGCGAAGTGACAAGCAGATCCTTGTCGGGCCATTGCTTTTTAAAAGTGGCGTAGCTCCGCCGCTCCATATAAGGTTTTTGAACGAGTAAAAAATGATTCGGATGCAGGCCCTTTTCATCCAGCAGCCTGCGGGTGAACTGGATATTCTCACCCGTATTGGTACTCTTGTTCTCGATAAAGATCGCCTCGGCCGGCACCCCCTTGTCTAGGGCAATGCGGGCAAACCGGTCCGCCTCGGGGTCCTTCCAGATCCCTTTGGTAACATTGCCCAAGCCGCCCGAAAGGATCAGTATCGGCGCCCACCCTTCAAGATACAGTTCTGCAGCCCTGTCCGCCACCCGCAGATCATGACTTCCCAACGCCAGGATACAATCCGATTTGGCGGGTGTGTGATGCATATGATGATAGTCCCACAGCTTCCTCGCCTCGTCCAATACTTGTTGCGTGATCATCCGCAAATATAAAAAAAAGGCCCCTGACGGGGCCTCTCATATATAACAAGTTGTTATTTACATGATCTCATGTTCTTCCAATCCCTTGGGCGTAGCCACCAGCAGCGTACCCTGGGTGTATTTCTCGTCGTGCTGCGAAGCGTCCAGCCCCTCTTCTTCCTCTTCTTCGCTTACCCGCACCGGAACAATGAAGTTCACCAGCTTGAAGATGCCATAAGAGACCGCAAAGCTATACCCTACCGCGATCCCCATGGCCTTCAGCTGTATAAAGAAGAAGGAAGGATTGCCATACAATAGCCCGTTGGCGCCGGCCTTGTTGACCGTCAACGTGGCGAAAACACCCGTGAGCAGCATGCCGACCATCCCACCAAGACCATGACAGGGAAACACGTCCAGCGTGTCGTCCAATACCGTCTTTGTAGCCTTGAAATGAACAGCCATATTCGAGATCACCGCGGCCAGTACACCTACAAAGATGCTCTGGGGCACCGCGATATAACCCGCCGCCGGCGTGATCGCTACCAACCCTACCACAGCGCCTACACAAAATCCTACCACCGAAGGCTTCTTACCGCGGAGTACGTCGAAGAACATCCAGGAAAGACCCGCAGCAGCCGCAGCCGTATTCGTCGTAGAGAAAGCCGAAACAGCCAGCGAATTGGCAGCCAGCGCGGAGCCGGCGTTAAAGCCAAACCAGCCGAACCACAACAGCCCCGTACCGATCAGCACATAAGGAATATTCGCAGGATGCATCTCCTGACCGGCGATATGCGTTTTTCTACGCTTCAGCACCAACGCACCGGCGAGTGCCGCACAGCCGGCAGAGATATGAACTACCGTACCGCCGGCGAAATCCAGCGCCCCCATCTTGGCCAAAAAGCCATCGGGATGCCAGCTCCAGTGCGCCAGCGGCGCATACACCAGCAGGCTGAACAACACCGTGAACAGCACATAGGCCGAGAAACGCATGCGTTCGGCGATGGCGCCTACCACCAGCCCCGGCGTGATGATCGCAAACATGAGCTGGAACATCGAGAACAACCCTTTAGGGATCGTCGGGGCAGGTCCCCAAACGGGCCCGGACACCACCCCCTTATAGAACAAATGGGTCAGCGGATTCCCGATGACTCCGTGAATATCGTCCCCAAAACAAAGGCTGTAGCCCACCACGATCCACAATACCCCTACCACGCCGGCCGCTACCACGCTCTTCATCATCGTGGACAGCACATTCTTCCGGTTGACCATCCCGCCATAGAAAAAGGCCAGGGCAGGCGTCATCAAAAAGACCAGGGCCGTGGCCACCAGGATCCAGGTAACATCGGCGGCGTTGTACTTACCATCGTCCACGGTGGGCGCCAGGCTCGGAACAAAGACGGCCGCTACAGCGATCGCTACCAACAGCAGAAAGGGTAAAATTCGTTTTGCAGTGAGTTTACTCGTTATCATATTAATAAAATATCAATATAAATAAATACAGGATAAAGATACATAAAAAAAGAACCCCCTCCCACCGTTAACACATATACATATATTGTAATGTCTATAAAAAGCAAGGCATTAGCCTAATAATTAACAAATTATGAATTTTAAGTTAAGCGCCTTGTTTATAATTATTTCGCATTTTCGTAGCCAAACTGGGCCCATTTTGAAATATTTCTATTGCCTGGGTCATATTCCGGGTCATTGAAGAAGCTCCAAGGCCCATTGAAAACCGGTCCGGGGTAGGAGAAAAGGCGCTTATCTTTAGGTATGCGCTTCTTCTTTAGTAAAGCCTCCCCCGTCCAGCTGCAGTTCCTCATCTGGGGCCTGGTATTCCTCTTCACCTTCCTCACCTACCTGCCCGAGGACGGCTTCGCCCAGGCGCTCACCTATGGGCTGCTGAATATCGGCTTCTATGCGCTCCTGATCTATGGGAACATCAGCTTCCTGTTCCCCCGGCTATACCAAAAAGGCAGAATAACGGCCTATATACTGTCCACGCTTGGCCTGCTGCTCTCGGTAGGCGTTACCCGGGCGCTTCTCTCCGTGAGCATTTATAACCGTTTCTTCGCCAAAGAAAAGGAGGCACTCAATGTCCCGACCCTGCTCTACTACTCAGTGGCCGGACTCCTGGTATTCATGCTCAGCTTCGTCTTCCGCATCGCCATCGATTATTTCCGCCTGAAACGGCAGGCCGAACAAATGCTGGAACAGAAAAGCCAGGCCGAGCTCAACCTGCTCAAATCCCAGGTACAGCCGCATTTTTTGTTCAACACCCTTAATAATATCTACTACGAAGCCTATCGCGAGGCCCCCCGGACCGCATTGCTCATCGGCCGGCTTTCCGATATCATGCGCTATTTCGTCGACGAAAGCCCCAAAGAGAAAGTATCCCTGGCCACCGAGGTCAAATTCCTGGAGAACTATATCGCCCTCGAAGAGATCCGTGTCCGGCACGGCGTCAATGTGACCTTTCACAAAGAATACGAAGGAGAGCTGGTCATCCCCCCGATGTTATTGATGACCTTCGTGGAGAACCTGTTCAAACACGGGATAGACCGCGGCGCCGAGGGCAACCAGATCAGCCTCTCCCTCACAAGGGAAGACGGGCATCTCCGTTTCGTGACCGAGAACCGGTTGCCCAAAGACCGGCCACAGACAGGAAAAACCGGCTCGGGCCTCCGCAACCTCGAAAAACGGCTTACCTTGCTCTATGGCGACCGGTTTACGCTCTCCATTACTCATACCGCTACCCATTTCAACGCCCTGCTAAAAATTCCGCTCGTATGAACCTCCGCTGTCTCATCGTCGACGATGAACCCAATGCCGTAAGCCTCCTGGAGATGCTGATCCGGCAGAACACCACCTGGGACATCCAGGGGAAATGCTACGACGCCCGCGAAGCATTGGGCTTCCTCAAGACGCATCCTAATATAGATCTCATCTTTCTCGACATCAACATGCCACACCTCACGGGGATGGAGATGGCAGCCCTGCTGCCGCCTTCGACGGCCCTCGTATTTACCACCGCCTATAGCGAATATGCCGCGGACAGCTACGGCTTCCATACCATCGACTATCTCCTGAAACCGATCACGCTGAAACGGTTCTACGCCGCGCTCCAAAAGATAGAAACCCATTTCGCACGTCCCGAATCTACCGCCGTCGCCGATACCGCCCCCGCAGAAGAGGACTATTTCTTCATTAAATCGGGCCGGATGCTCCACAAAGTGCTGCTGAAAGACATCCTCTATTTCGAAGGGGAAAAAGAATACGCCCGCCTGGTGACGCCAACCCAAAAACTGCTGATCTACCGCCGCCTGAAAGACATCGAAGAACAGCTGTCAGCCTCCTTCGCGCGCATCCATAACTCCTACATCATCAACATTGCCCGCCTGGATTCCATCCGGGATAACCACGTGTTCATCGGGACCAAACAGATCCCCATCAGTGAAAAATTCCGTGAGGCGTTCATGAACCGCATCAAACAGCGGGTTTTTTAACCAATTTTTGTCGCTCTCCGGCGTTATTTTTGTATCTTATCGATCACCTATGCCTAAAACCAAACGTCCAGTCTCCAGAACAGCCAAAGTGATCCGTATCTTCTGGATCATGCTTTTTGCCGGAATCGTCGCCTTCGCCGGCTTCATCACCCTCATCGCCATGGGCGCCTTCGGCCAATTGCCCTCCCTGCATGAACTGGAGAACCCAACCCTCGTCCTGGCTTCCGAGGTCTACGCCGCAGACGGCAGCTCCATGGGCAAATACTATACTTCCAAGGGCAACCGTACCGACGTGGCCTATAAAGATATCTCCCCCAACGTGATCCATGCCCTGGTGTCCACCGAGGACGAACGATTTTACGAACATTCGGGCATCGACGCCAAGGCCGTCTTCCGCGCCATCCTGCTTTTCGGCAGGGACGGCGGCGGCAGCACCATCACCCAGCAGCTCGCACTCAATATGTTCAACGGCGAACGGTCGCACAACCGCATCAGCCGCGTGATCCAGAAGCTCAAGGAATGGATTATCGCCATCGAGCTGGAACGGAACTTCACCAAGGAAGAGATCCTCACCCTCTACCTCAACGACGTATCATTCAGCGACAACGTCTACGGCATCCGCGGCGCCGCCAGGACCTTTTTCCGCAAAGAGCCCGACAGCCTCAGCGTAGACGAGGCGGCCGTCCTGGTAGGCATGGTCAACAACCCCAGCCTCTTCAACCCCCGTACCAACATAAAAGCAGCTACTGATCGCCGTAATATCGTGCTTAGCCGCATGGTCAGCAACCACTTCCTCACGGCAGAAGAAGCCGCCACGCTCAAAGCCAGGCCGATCGATATCAGCGGATACCGCAAAGTCGACGAGAACAACGGCGTCGCACCTTATTTCCGCGATATCCTCCGCGGCGACCTCCGCAAATGGTGCAAAGAACACGTAAACCCCGCCACCGGAAAACCTTATAATCTCTTCCAGGACGGGCTCAGGATCTATACGACCATCGATCCCCGCATGCAGGCCTATGCCGACCAGGCCGTCGACATGCAAATGCCCCTCCTGCAACACATGCTAGACGCGCAGAAGAACATCCGCAGCGGCGCCGTATGGGCCGACCACAACAATATCCTCGAAGCCGCCATGCGCAACAGCGAACGCTGGCAGAACGAGGAGGATGCGGGCCTCTCCGAGACCGAGATCCGCAATAGCTTCAACATCCCCGTGAAAATGAAGGTCTTCGCCTGGAATGCCGCCCGGCAAAAAGATACCGTGATGACGCCCATGGATTCGATCAGGTACCACCGGCAGATGCTCCAGACCGGCTTCATGGTCATGGATCCCTTCAGCGGTGCGGTAAAAGCCTGGGTCGGCGGCATCGACTTCCGGACCTATAAATTCGACCACGTCAACATCAATACGAAACGGCAGGTAGGCAGCTCCATCAAACCCTTCCTCTATAGCCTGGCTATCGAAGATTTCAATTTCACCCCGACCACGGAATGCCCCGCCGTCCAGCAGTTCTTCCCGGAATATAACGCCTATGTACCGGCGAAATCAGGTTCTCACTGGTCCCCCGGCCCCTACCCCATGGCCTATGGCCTCGCCTGGTCGATCAACGAAGTAGCCGCCTACCTCATGAAATCCTTTGGCCCGCAAGGCCCGCAACGCTTCGCCGAGTTCCTGAAACAGATCGATATCCCCACCGCCGTCCAGCCCTATCCCTCCATGGCCCTCGGCGCCTGCGAGCTGTCACTCTACGAAATGCTCGGCGCCTATACGATGTTCCCGTCCGGCGGCGTCAATACCGCTCCTTATTATATCTCCCGTATCGAAGATAAACACGGCAACGTCCTGGCCGATTTCAGCTCCAAATCCAAAGAGGTCATCAGCCCGAACACCGCCTACACCATGACCCGCATGATGCAGGGCCCCGTCGACTTCGGTACGGCCAAAGGCCTGCGCGAACGGTTGGGCCTGGCCGAAATGGGCGGCAAAACCGGCACCACCAACGACAACGCCGACACCTGGTTCATGGGTTATACCCCGCAGCTGCTGGCAGGCTGTTGGGTAGGCTGTGACGACCGCTTCATCCAGCTGGAAGGCCGGTCCTCGGACGGCGGCCATATCGCGCGCCCCATCTGGGAGAACTTCTTCCGCCTGGCCCTCGCCGATAAATCCCTGGGCCTGGATAAGAACGCCCGCTTCACCAAGCCGGACAGCCTCAATGCCAGCCTGCAATACGACTATAACCACCAATATGAGAACCCTCCGCCCCCCGGCGCCGAAGGGATCGATCAAGGCAATGGCAGCGCCGAAGAATATGGCGATACCATAAAGACCAAACCCCCGGTTCCACCGGCCAATCAATATTGATCCCGGCTTCCACAAATGGGAATTTCGTCCATTGCATAGATCGGCTTCCCGAAAACATCATGTATAAATCTTTACGAACGAGCAGATTATGATTTGGCATCAATCTGGTCACAGGGCAGGCACGCCAAATCCTGTCCGGCATGAAAACTATCGTCTTATCGCTACTTCTTCCATTCTTCGCCATCGGCGGCGCCATGGCGCAGGCCTGTTCCACCGCCCAGGGCAACCAGACCACCTACGGCACCAATAACGTATGGATCGGCTATGTCTACACAGGCATGAACTTCAACAATTACATGGGCTATGTCACCGAAGGTTCCGCTTCCAGCCCCAACTTTAACGAAGGCTTCGGCGGCGGCGGCGTCACCTACAATACGAATGGCTGCCCGATCACCACGGACAATTTCAGCGTTCGATATAAACTCACCGAAAGCTTTATCGGCAATTTTACCATCACCGTCGGTGGTGACGATGGCTATCGCCTCAGTCTCGATGGCGGCGCCACCTTTCCTATTAACAACTGGAACGATCACGCCTATACCACCACCACCTACACCGTGAATCTCACCGGGAGCACCAATTTCGTTCTCGAATACTACCAGAACGGCGGAGCCAACGAAGTTTCTTTCAACATCACCCAAAACTGTGAGGGCACCAGTGATACCACTGTCTATGGTACTAACGGTGTCTGGAATGGCTATGTCTTCGAAGGCATGAACCTGCAAGGACTCTACAAAGGCATGATCAACGATGGTTCGACGGGCAACCCCACTTTCGACGAGAATTTCGGCAACACCACGGGCAGCAATACCGCAACCTTCAACACGAACAGCTGCACGGTTACCACCTACCAGTACAGCGTCCGCTACAAACTCAAACAAACGCTGCCGGCTGACAACTGGATCATCACCGTCGGCGGGGACGACGGCTACCGGCTGAGCCTCGACGGCGGCAATACCTTCGTTATTAACAACTGGAACGACCATGCCTATACCGTCTCGACCTACTCCGCTGCACTCAGCGGCTCCTATAACACGGTGCTCGATTATTATCAGGATGGCGGGGCGGACAGGGTCACGTATTCCCAAAGCTATTCCACCCTGCCCGTGTCGCTGATCAAGTGGTCCGTCACAGCCGGGGACGACAACCGCGCGCTCCTGAAATGGACCACTACCGATGCCATCGACTTCGACCATTTCGTGGTCCAGCGCAGCACCGATGGCTCACTCTTCCAGGACATCCAGACCATCTCCGCAGTTCCGGGCGATTCCCTGGCGCAACATGATTATTCCTTTACCGATCAGGATAATTGGAGCGGACCGCTCTATTACCGCCTCGAAATGGTCGACCGCGACGGCCAGGCCAGCTACTCCAATACCATGAGCATCGCCCTGCAATCAGCGCAATCCATTCGCATTTACCCGACCATGGTGGAAAATGGCAGCTTCTATGTCCAGGCGGCCCGTGCGGTTAACGATGCCACGCTCGAGCTCTTCGACATGAACGGCCACCGGCTGCAGACAACCAGCTGGTCCAGCCTGCAGGGAAAACAAATCGTGGACATCGGCAGCAGCCTGCCGGCCGGCGCCTACTTCGTCCGCCTTTCCAACACACAGACCACCCTGGCTAAACAGATCATCATCATAAAATAGAACCAGCGGGATAATGGCGTGAAAATTGCTCTGCTTGCCCTATGCGCGTAAAATATAGCTTGTTGTTATTGGTAATGCTGGGGCAGTTATATATGGCACGGGCAACGGGGTCCGATTCCACTGGGCCGTCTTCCGCCATCCCGGCGAGGCCCTTCCCACAACACAATACGTATCAGGGCACGGCCATCCTGCCCAGTGGCCTCAGCCGCGAGGCCATGGACGACAGCGTCCGCTCCTTTTATCTGCAATGGAAAAAACACTACATTCTCGATGGATGCTCTCCGGGGGAGAAATACGTATGGTTCGAAGGTACAAAAGGTGATAATATCTGTGTCTCCGAAGGGCAGGGCTATGGCATGATGATCGTCGCGCTCATGGCCGGTTTCGACTCCACCGCACAGGAGACCTATGATTGTCTTTACCGCTATTATCGTTCCCATCCCAGCACTACCAGCCCCGACCTCATGGCCTGGATGCAGACCCGCTACTGCCGTAGCGTCGACGGCGGGACCGCGACAGACGGGGACATGGACATCGCCTATTCCTTATTGCTCGCCGATGCCCAATGGGGCCGTCACGGCAATATCCCTTATCGCCAGAAAGCCCTCGACATGATCGCCGCCATCAAGCGCGAAGAGATCAACCCGCTTACTTATATCGTTATGGAAGCCGATGCAGAGAGCCCCCGAAGCCATGATTTCTATGACATGCGCTCTTCGGATTTTATGCCGGATCATATACGCGCTTTCCTTCAGGCCACCGGTGACTCCACCTGGGACAGCGTGCTGACGAACAACTATCGTGTCTTTCACTATTTACAGGACACCTATAGTCCCCAGGCAGGGCTCGTTCCCGATTTTATTAAACACATTCACGTCGATTCTACACTGACGGCCACTCCGGCCCAACCCAATTACCTGGAATCGAAATACGACGGCGTCTACAACTTCAATGCCTGCCGCGTCCCCTGGCGCATCGCCGCCGACTATCTCGTATCCGGCGATCCCCGCGCAGCCGAATTCCTCTCTCATATCAACCCGTGGATCAAAGAGACCACTAAAGGAAACCCCGACAATATCTCCGCCGGCTACAACCTCTCAGGTGAGGATCTTCCCCACCGCTATTTCGAAGCGCTTTGCTTCATCTGCCCCTTCGCCGTAGCCGCCATGGCCAGCCCCGACAACCAGGAATGGCTCGATAAGCTTTGGAACTATATCACCAATTTTAAACTAAAGGATTTCGATTATTACGACAACAGCATCAAGATGATCGATCTCATCATCCTCTCCGGCAACTATTGGGCGCCGCCTTCTCCCGACTCCGACAACAGCGACACCCGCTCTTCCACTCACCCGCGATCCAACGAAGCGCGCTAGCGCCGGGGCCGCCGCGACGCCGCAGCTCGTCTCAATGTCCCGCCACATGCAGCGTACTTCCGTCGCGAACCTCTTCGCTGGCGGACTTCACCAGCACATCACCCTCTTTGAGACTATCGCTGTAGACCTCGATCCTGCCACCTTCCGACCGGCCCTGGCGCACCCTGACCCACTCCGCCTTCTGATCCGGACCCACCCGGACCACAAAGACCTCCTCGGTGCCGTTGACGACTGCCGACGCCGGTACGATAAACGTGCTGTCCCTGGCGGGCAACGGCAGATCCACCTCGGCGACCATGCCGGGTAACAACGTCTTGTCATTGCTGTATACGTCCATTTCCGTCCTTTCCGCACGAAGCCGGCTATCCAGGGCACCCGCCAGTCGATGCACCTCGGCAGTGAACTTCCGTTCGGGCAAAGCCCTCACGCTGAACTGCACCTTGTCGTTGTCATTCAAATAACCGGTATAATCTTCGGGTACCGATACGACCAGCCGCATATGTTTTTGCTCCTGCAAGGTGAACATCGGCACCTCGGAGCCTTTTCCGGAAGGGCCTACATACGCCCCCGGGTTGACATTCCTGCTGCTGATCACGCCGTTGAAAGGCGCCCGCACCTCCAGGTACTTCAACGTCTCGGCAATCTCGTTATAAGCCGCCTTATTGGCCTCCAGCTGCGCATCATCCGATTTCTGCCGCGCATCGGCCTGGTCGATGTCATTCTGACTGATCGTTCCAGGCGTCTTGCTGGTCTCGATGATCCTGTCGTAATTGGACTTGCTGGCAATATAGATCGCCTCCTGACTCTTCACCCTCGCCAGCGCGGTAGCCAGCTGGCTTTGCAGCTCGGGGGCCTCCATGGTGGCCAGCAGGTCGCCCTCTCTAACTTCAGAGCCAACGTCCACATACAATCGCTTTACAAAGCTGTTTACCTTGGCATACAGATCCACCTGCTGAAAAGCGATCAGTTCACCCGGAACATGCAGCGTCGTGGAAAGCCGGCCCTTCTCCAAAACAACGGTTTGGATAACCGCGGCGCTGTCGCTCTTTCCGGCACCTGCAGCCGACTTGCTGCTGCTGTCGGCCCCGCCATTCTTGCCCTCGCCATCAGAAGACGAACAGCCATTCAAGACGCTCAGCGCGACCAGCGCCGAAGCGATCAGGACAATGGGCGGGCGTTTATTTTTCATTATGTTCATGTTCATTATGTTGTTCATACAAAGAAGATATAAAGTGTTTGCTCCCTTTATCGGAAGGATCCAGCGATACGGAATCCGTAGTCGTCTTCTTCTGCACACCCGCAAAGATCATCGGTAATGCAAACAAAGCCGCAAACGTACTGGCGATCAGCCCGCCGATCACCGCACGGCCCAACGGCGCCGCCTGATCACCGGCCTCGCCAAGACCCGATGCCATGGGGATCATCCCTACCACCATCGCCACACTGGTCATGAGGATCGGCCTCAAACGCGTACCAGCCGCTTCGCGTGCCGCCTTGACCGAATCTCCGTGTAGCAGGCGCAGCTCCTCGGCATTCGTCACCAGCAACACCGAGTTGGAAATAGATACCCCCACCGACATGATCATCCCCATATACGATTGCAGATTCAACGTCGACCCCGTGATCATCAGCAGCCCCAGCGAACCCAGCAACACTGCAGGAACGGTACACAAGGTGACGAGCGAGACCTTGAAGCTCTGGAAGTTGGCGGCCAGCATCAAAAAGATCACGATGACGGCCACGATCAGCCCGGTTTGCAGGCTGGACAAGGTATCCGTCAACACCTGTGTCAGACCCGCGGTCTCTATCGTCAGACCACGCGGCAGCTTGCCGAGCGAGGCTAAAGCGTTCTGAACATCCGTTGTAGCGTGCCCGAGGTCCATTTTGTTGAGACTCGCCGTAACCTGCAACACAGGTGTGGCACCGACATCATCGTCTTCCCCGTACACCGTATCCCGTTTAATGGTAGCGACATCGCTCACTAACGGACGTCCCGAATTAGGCGTAAGCGGGATCTCACCTATATCATGCATGCTCGACATCTCGTTCTCCGGAACCTGCACCTGCACGGTATAAGAAAGATTGCTCTTGGGATCGATCCACTGATTCTTTTCGGTAAAGCGCGAAGAAGAGGTCGCGGCAACCAGGCTCCGGCTTATCGCGGTCGGATTGGTCCCCAGCTGCGCCGCCCGCACCCTGTCGATATCGATATCGATGGCCGGGTAATGGATCGCCTCGTCGAGCTGCACGTCCCGCAGATACGGGATCTGTTTGAGCTTTTCGATCACCTTATCCGCATATTCCTCGTTTATCTTTTTGTTCTTACCGCTCAGCTTGATCTCGATGGGCGTAGGTGCGCCCTGGCTCAGGATCTTGTCGGTGAGTTCTATGGGCTCGAAAGAGACCTTCATCCACGGCATATCCCGCGCTACGGCATGCCGGAACCGCTCCTTGAGATCATCCATATTCACCTTGAAGTCTTCCTTCAGGCTGGCTTGCAACACACTTTCCTGCGGGCCCGCCATGAACAGGTAAATGGGGTCCGTCGAATACTGCTGGTTATGCATACCCACTATGGCGGAAGTCACGGCGACATTATCATGTCCCACCAACGTGTCGAGTATCTTCAGGGTCCGGAGCATATACTCTTCCGACCGCTCCATCCGTGTGCCGTCGGGGGCTCGCAGCCGAACCTGGAACTGGCCCGCATTGGACTTCGGCAACACGTCCCGGCCGATATGCGTCAACATCAGCCAGGCGCCGATCAGGCCTATAAGGATATAAGCGATGGTAATGGGTATTCGAAATGGCATCAGCCGGTCGGTGAATCGCAGGAAACGTTTCCGGAATTTGTCGAACCTGGTCTCCTTGCCGTCTTCACCCGTGCCGTGTTCGAGGAGCTTTTCCTTCTCCTCCGCCATATGCGCAATGCTTTCGGCCGTCAGCCCCGATGCCTTGAACTCCTCCTCGTCGGAAGCATAACTCGTCTTCTCCCCTTTCTTATGATGCCCCTTCATGAGCCAGTTCGCCATCACCGGAACGAAGGTCTGCGCCATCAGGTACGAGGTGACCATCGAAAAAGCGATCGCCAGCGACAAAGGCAGGAAAAGCCCGCCGGGAATACCGGTCATCGTAAAGGCCGGCGCAAACACCGCCAGAATACAGAACAGGATCAGCAGTTTCGAAAAGGCAATTTCCCGGCAGGCATCCCAAATAGCCAATGACTTTGGCTTTCCCATCGACAAATGCTGGTGAATATTCTCGATCGTTACCGTAGACTCATCCACCAGAATACCTACCGCCAATGACAAGCCACTAAGGGTCATAATATTGATCGTCTGATGGAATAGATTCAGGAAAAGAACGCCCGAGATCACACAAATGGGAATGGTGATGATCACGATGGTCGCCCCACGCAGATCGCCCAGGAACAGCAAGACCATCAGCCCCGTGAGCACGGCGCCGATAGCGCCTTCCGAAAGCAGGTTCTTTACCGCGTTGATCACATATTGCGACTGGTCGAACTCATAGGAAAGCTTTACATCCTCCGGCAGCTGCGCCTGGAAACGCGGGAGCGCCTTTTTAAGATTTTGTACGACCTCCCAGGTGGAAGCGGCCGCAGCCTTGGTGATCGGCAGATACACCGAACGTTTTCCATTCACCAGGGCATACCCGGCAACGATATCACTGCCATCTTCCACCTCCGCTACATCGTGGACATAAAGGTTTTGCACCGTACCGGGAAAAAGGGGGATATCCCCCAGATCTTTGACCTCCTTGACGATGGTATTGCTCGGCGTAAAATAGTTCAGATCCCCTATGCGCACATTACCCGCCGGCGTCGGCTGGTTGTTCTCCCGTAACGCCGCCACCAGCTGATCAGGTGAAACATTGTGCTCCCGCATCAGCTCGGGATTCGCCTTGATCACGATGGTCCGCGGCGTACCGCCAAAAGGCGCGGGTGACACCAACCCCGGCACGCTGGTGAACTGGGCACGCACATAGATATTGGCCATATCCTGCAGCTCATTATTACTCCGGATCGGACTGCTCAACACCAGCTGCCCCACCGGCAGCGTGCTCGCGTCGAACCGCAAAATAAACGGCGGTTGCGATCCCTGTGGAAACGCGGCCTGCGCCCGCTGGATATAGCCCGTTACCTCCGATTCGGCCTGCGCCATATTGGTGCCCTCGTAAAAGGTCAGCTTGAGCAACGTCAGACCCTGGATATTCCTCGACTCGATGCTCTTGACACCCCCGACATACAGCAAGAGGTTCACATACTGCCGGCCGAAAAAGGTTTCCATCTGGTCGGGGGTGAACCCGCCATAAGGATGGGAAATATAGATCACCGGCAGATCCAGGGCGGGGAAGATATCGATCTTGATGCTACGCACGGCGCTGATGCCAAAAAAAAGCAGACCTGCCACCAATACTAAGATGGTAATAGGTTTTCGAAGTGCGGTTCTGATTAATCCCATGGTCGCAACTATTCAATTAAAATTCGTTAATAAACAATCCAAAATCACCGGTTGAAGCCGCCTTGAATAACAACGCCTGCCAGACATTCGTATCGATCACGTCCCGTTGCGTCTCCGCCTGGTTAAGGATGAACGCCGCCGTGGTGACGTCGACTATTGTGGCCAGCCCATTCTTGTACAGCGTCTCTTTTTGGAGATAGGCGTCCGATGCGGCCTTGACCTGGATCGGCGCTTCCCTGTGATTGGCCAGGGCATTCCGGATGCGGCTCTCCGCCAACACCGTTTGCGCCTGCAGCTCCTGGTTGACTACCCCATATTCCTCCTGCAATCCCGCCGAGGTCCACTTTTGTGCGGCTACCTGCTCATGTACCCGGAACGGACTGGTAAAATCCCAGAAGACGCCGACGCCAACGAGATAGTTGGCCGTATTGAAGCTGATCCCCTGCAGATAGTTTTGCGTATAGGCATCGATGTTACCGGCGCCGTAATTGGGTGAGAAACCGGTCCCCCGGTCCTGCCCGACACCAAATAGCGAAAACACCGGATATTCCTGCGTGCGGAGATACTTCGCCTGCTCATTGCTGACATCGATCCGGTTCTGAAAAAAGCGCAACAACGGATGGTTCTTGAGCGATTGCGACGACGCGCTATCGAGCGACGGCGGCACCCTCGATACGAATCCCGTATCCAGGGCAAAATTATTGGAGTCCGGTGCCGTGACCTGCATCAGCTGCGCCAGGCTATTGGCCTGCTCCTGCTCGTTCTCTACGGCATTGGTCAATGCGATCCGCGCACTCGAGACCTCCGCATTGGCCAGCGAAGAGTCGACACCCGGATTCAAACCGCTCTTGGCCCGCGCCGTAGCCACCGTCTGAAAAGCGATCGCGCGGTCCAGGTTCTTCTGCTGCGAGAGGATCAGCTTCTGCGCGGCGATCAGGTTGAGATAGGCCGCCGACACCTGGATGCTTTGCTCGAAACGCTCCTGGTCGAGATCACTGATGTCCTGGTCCAGCACCCGACGGGCCACCATCGTCTTTTCTTTGTATTTCCCGAACTGAAAAAAATCCCAGTTGATATTGGTAAGATAAAGGGCCCCAAAAGCCGCATTCCAGTTCTGCGAGGCCAGAATCGGCCCGGAAGAAGAAACAGCGGAAACCTTATAACCGGCATACGGGCCAAAATTCGAAGCCACCGTACCGTATTGCTGCGTAATCGCGAAGTTGACATCGGGAAGATATTCCCGCTTTGCTTCCTTTACATTAGCCTGGGAGGCCTTTACATAGTCGGCCTTGGCACGGATGGTCCCGTAATTGTTCATCGCATTTTGCACCGCCTGCCGCATCGTCAACACCTGAGCCCCCGCCTGTCCGGCCGATACGGCGAGTACGATACCCCCGAAAAGGCCGATAAATAGCTGTTTTGCCATATTTATAAGGACCTGTTTTTGGTACGGCCACCGGCCGCATTCATTTGCAAAGGGAGCGAAAGATTTTGAAGCAATTTTGAAGCCGGTAGCTTGGGGAGAAAGGACACTGCCAGCATGTGCAGCCCGGAACTATATTGATATTCTATATCGAAATGACTCAATTCGCAGATCTGCCGGACAATGGCCAGCCCGATCCCGATGGAATCGCTGCCCGAATTTCCCTTCTTAAAACGCTCGAACAGTTCCTGCGTGGGAATACCCGGCGCCCGGCCGGTATTGACGATCACCAGCCCCTCATGGGTAAGCTCTACCCGGATCAGCCCTTTTGCCGCTCCTTGCGGCACATCGCTATGCGCTCCACCTCCATGGACCGCCGGCTCATGATGCACGCCACCCCCTACCTCTGCCGGCACATCATTGTGCCGGATCGCATTGCTGATGAGATTGCTCAACAATAGATCCACCAGCGAAATATGGAGCGGGATATAAACACCCTTCTCGATGCGGACCTGCAGCTCGATCGATTTCATCTGGATCAGCTCGTCAAAAGCCGCCAGCGTCTCCCGGGCGAGGTTGCTGATACACACAGGCTCACTGGCCTTGTATTCCCTGTTCTCCAGTTTCGTCAGCAGCGTCAGCGAGCTGTGGATGCGCGAAAGCCGCTCCAGCGCGTTCTGCATTTCCGCAATCAAAATGGCCTGCTCGTCCCGGATATCGGATTCCATCAGCAGGTCCAGCTTACCGCGGATAATGGCCGTCGGCGTCTGCAATTCATGACTGGCATTCTCGGTGAACTCCTTTAGCGACTGGTAATCCTTGCGGGCCGACTCGGTAAGCTGAAGGAGAAAAGTATTCAGCTCCCGAAACTCCGAGGTCTTCGTCTCCGGCAGGCGGATAGCCTCCTTCTGCTTGAGATCGAACCGCTGGATCGCGCGCATCGTTCGTTTGAACGGCGCGAGGATGTACTTGGAGATCAGTCCGCCCGACACGATCACCAGCACAAGCAATACCAGCAGGATCCACTTGAAAGAGTCCACCACACCGGGCAACAGCTGATAGAACGAAGGGATAAAAGAATAGGTCGTGATCCGGTAGTGCGCCCCGCCTATCAGGTAAAAGGAGGTGACCATCAGCTTGTACTCGTCGGTCTGGAACTCGGGGTTCCAGGCCAGCCCCCGCGTATAATAGGAAGCATTCCCCTTCGGTACGGAATCGGCAGACAGCATCGTCACCGTTGCCCGCTTACGCGTGGGATGGCCAGTATAGTCGCCGCCATCCCTGACCTGCTGGGCAATGAGATCATTGAGCCGCTGGTGCCGGGCTACCTCCACCTCGCTCAGCTTCCATTGTATCTCGAAATAGACGATGGCGCCGCCGATCAGCAGCACCACCAGCATAATGGCGAAATACCACAACGTGAATTTTGTCGTCAGCCTCATCCACTCAAATGTGAGTTAAATTTATATCCCAGCCCATAGACGGTTGAGATATAATCCATCCCGCCCGCATTACTGATCTTCCGGCGCAAATTCTTTACGTGCTGGTATACGAAATCGAAATTAGCCAAATTATCGGTGTAATCCCCCCATAAATGCGCCGCAATGGCCTGACGCGAGAGAACCCTGTTCTTATTCACGATAAAATACAGGAGCAGATCGAATTCCTTGGGAGTCGTATCGAGCAGCGTCTCCCCCACCCTTACTTCGAATGTATCCGTGTTCAGGCTGATCTCATTGAATTCCACAATACTCGTTCCACCCAGATTCTTCCGCCGGTAGATGGCCCGGATACGCGCATGCAGCTCGGCGAGATGGAACGGCTTGGTGATATAATCATCTGCCCCTTTTTCCAACCCAATGATCTTGTCATCGAGCGCATTTCGGGCGGAGATGATCAGGACATTGGTATCCTTGTGTTCGACCCGGATATAATTCAGCAGGCTGATCCCGTTCCCATCCGGCAGCCCGATGTCCAGCAGGATACAGTCATATTGGAATAAGGTGATCTTTTCCTTCGCCTGCTCCAGCGTCTCGCAGGACTCACAGATATAGCCCTCCCGTCCCAGGTAATCCCGGATATTGCGCGCCAGCTCCTGGTTGTCTTCCACAATAAGCACCTTCATAACTCAAAAATACTCGCTTTTATAGGCTGCAATAGTCCATAAGAATTTTGAAGCAAACTTGAAGCCTTAGCCGCAGCGCCATAGCGGGGTTTACCGATACCCCTGCGCCTGCAAATGGAAAAGCTCGGCATATTTCCCGCCATGTTCCAGCAGCTCTTCATGGCTGCCGATCTCCTTCATCTCCCCTTTCTCGAGCACCAGTATCCTGTCCGCCATCCGCACCGTGGAGAACCGGTGCGAGATCAGCACCGCCGTCCGCCCACGCGTCAGATCGGCAAACCGCTGGAAGACCTCGTATTCCGCGCGCGCATCCAGCGCAGCCGTAGGCTCGTCCAGGATCAGCAGCTGCGCATCCCGCATATACGCCCGCGCCAGCGCAATCTTCTGCCACTCCCCGCCGGACAGGTCGACCCCATTCCGGAAACGTCGTCCCAGGGCCTGGTCATAACGGCCCGGTAGCCGCTCCGTGACATGATCCGCGAGACTGCGCTGCGCCGACGACTCGATGAGCTCCCGGTCGTCCTGTTTTTCGATATTGCCCACCGCGATATTCTGCGCAACCGTCATCTGATACCTTAGGTAATCCTGGAAGATCACGCCCACCTCCCGGCGAAGATCGCCGGGATCGTATTCGCGCAGATCGACCCCATCCAGCAGGATACGTCCCTCCGTGGGATCATAGAGCCGCGTGAGCAGCTTGATGAGCGTGGTCTTGCCCGCTCCGTTCTCGCCTACCAGCGCCAGCCGCTCGCCCGGTCGCAGCGTGAAGTTCAGATGCCGGTTAGCCCAGCGCTCGGAATTGAGATAACGGAATCCCACATCCTCGAACCGGAAACCGTCTTTAATAGGTCGCGGAAAAGGCCGTGGATGGGTTACCCGCATGATCCGCGGCTGGATCTCGAAGAATTCGAAAAGATCTTGCAGAAAGATGGCGCCCTGCGAGACGCTGGTGAAGCGCGTCAGGATGCCTTCCAGCAGACTGCGCAGCTGCCGGAAAGAACCGGCCAGAAAGGTCAGATCGCCGATAGACAGCCGGCCCTGAACGGCCCGGATGATGATCACGACATACGCGCTGTAATAGCCTGCGCTGCCTAACAACGAGAAAAAAGTCCCCCAGGCCGACCGCTTGACGGCCAGTGCACGGCCGTCATGATAGAATTTATCCGATAAGGTCCGAAAACGGCCGATCAAAAAACTACTCAGATCGAAAAGCTTGACCTCCTTGGCCGTTTCATCGCTGGCGCCCAGGTAACGGAGATAGTCCAGCTCGCGCCGTTCTGCCGTCTGAGCCCGCGTCAAGGTGTAGCTGCGGTCGTTGAAATACGATTCACCCAAAAAGGCCGGCACTACCGCTATCAGCAAAAGCAGGATCAGCCAGGGATTGAAGGCCATAAGGCCTACCGCGAGAAAGCCCATGCTGATGAGGTCCTGTACCTGGCCAAGGACCTGTGACAGCAGCACCGTGCGGCCATTCGTCTGCTGGCGTGCCCGCTCCAGCTTGTCGTAAAAGGTAGTGTCTTCGAATTGATCCAGATCCAGTCCGGCCGCATGCTCCATGATCCGGATGGAGGTATAATTGGCAAAACGCTCGCCCAGGAGCGAATCGATCAGCGTGATCGCCCGCATCAGCGCATCCGAGAGCAGCGCCAACGCAAATTCCGCCGCCACCAGCTGCCACAGGAAATGCATCCCATCCCGCGAGCCCAGCCCGAAAAGCCCATGCCGGACGGCGACATGCCCGCCCCGGGTCAACAACACCACCTGGTCGATGATCAGCTTTCCAATGTATAATATAGATACGGGAATGGCGCTCCGGGTAATCCGCAACACCGCATCCAGGGCCATAAAACGGGGACTCGTCTGCCATACGAGGGCAAAAAAACGCGGCAGGTCGCGTAAAGCATTGAGCCGCTGTCGCCAGGTAAGCGGGGCATCAGGCGACGGAGTTTGGGCATTCTTCATCAGACAAAATAACAAAATTGCACGGGTACGGTTCAAATCCGTCGCTCCCGTAACAGGCCTCACTAAGAAAATAATTACTATTGCAACCGATTACATCCCTCAAAAAAATAGGTTATATTCGACAAAACAGCGCCTTGACATATGAACAAACTGTTGCTGCCGATACTCCTGGCCTGCCTTATCTCGGGTAACGACTCGTGTCATCCCGCGCACGGCGGGGATGCAAAGATCGCCGATCTTCCCTTCATGGACCCCGACCTGCCCATCGACCGGCGGGTGGATGACCTCGTCAGTCGAATGACGCTCGACGAAAAGATCGGCCAGATGATGAACGCCGCGCCGGCCATCCCCCGTCTTGGCATCCCCGAATACAACTGGTGGAACGAATGTCTGCATGGCGTGGCCAGGGCCGGCCTGGCGACCGTCTTCCCCCAGGCCATCGGAATGGCCGCCGCCTGGGACCAGGACCTGCAGCTGCGCATCGCCACTGCCATCTCCGATGAAGCCCGCGCCAAACACCATGACTTCGTTCGCAAAGGCCAACGCCTGATCTACGAGGGGCTTACCTTTTGGTCCCCCAACGTCAATATCTTCCGCGATCCGCGCTGGGGCCGCGGCCAGGAGACCTATGGCGAAGACCCGTATCTCACCGGCCGCCTTGCCGTAGAGTTTGTAAAAGGGTTGCAGGGCGACGATCCGAAATATTTCAAGACGATCGCCACGGTGAAACATTTTGCCGTCCATAGCGGCCCCGAATCCGAACGGCATTTTTTCGATGCCCGCGCCGATGAACGCGATTTCCGCGAAACCTATCTTCCGCAATTCGAGATGGCAGTGAAAGAGGGAAAAGCGTATTCGGTGATGTGCGCCTATAACCGCTTCCGCGGCGAACCCTGCTGCAGCAGCAACGAATTGCTGACGACCATCCTCCGGAAAGAATGGGCCTTCCCGGGCTATGTCGTGTCCGACTGCGGCGCCATCGACGATATCTACCAACACCATAAGGTCGTCGCCACTCCCGAAGAAGCCGGCGCCCTCGCCGTAAAAGCTGGCTGCGATCTCGAATGTGCTACCACCTTTACCCATCTTAAAGAAGCCGTGCAGAAGAACCTCATCACGGAAAAAGAGCTGGACATCTCCGTAAAACGCCTCTTCACCGCCCGCTTTCGCCTGGGCATGTTCGACCCGCCGGAACGCGTGAAATATGCCTCCATTCCCTACTCCGTCGTGGACAGCAAAGAACACCGCGACCTGGCGCTCGAAGCGGCCCGCAAATCTATTGTGCTGCTGAAGAACGAACACAACCTCCTGCCGCTGAAAAAAGACATCGGCACGCTCGCCGTGATCGGCCCTAACGCCGACGATGGAACGATGCTGCTCGGAAATTACAACGGCCTGCCCTCCAAAGCCTATACACCGCTCGAAGGCATCCGCGACTGCCTGGGCGCGGCACACGTCCGCTATGCAAAGGGCTGCGAGCTGGCCGAAGGCCTCCCCACGTTTGAACGCATCCCTGCCGCACGGCTTTCGCACGACGGCCACCCGGGCCTGCAAGCCGACTATTACCCGAACAAGGAACGCAGCGGCCCGATCCTCTTCTCCGCGGTCGACACCCTGCTCGACGCAAATTGGGGCGAAGGCGCACCGCGAAAAGATATGAACGAAGACGATTTCGGCGTCCGCTGGCAGGGCGAGATCATTCCGGATCACACCGGCAGCTACCAGCTCGGCATCATCACGACCTGCAAGGTCAACCTCTATCTGAACGACAGCCTCATCGCCAACACCAGCTACCACTTCCGCGACGAATTCAACGACCCCCGGTTACGGCATTCCAAACCCCTGACGCTCGAAGCAGGCAAGAAATATCACCTGCGTGTAGAAGCAGGTGAATCCTATGGCGACGCCCGCGTGCAGCTCGTATGGTCACGGCAACAACCCGACCGCAACGACGCCCTGCTGAAGGAAGCCCTTGCCGTGGGCCGTCAGGCGGACGCTATCGTACTATGCATGGGGCTTTCAGCACGCCTCGAAGGCGAAGAGATGGACGTGGATATCGCCGGCTTTAAAGGCGGGGATCGGACCACCATCGACCTGCCCGCCGTTCAGGAAAACCTGATCCGCCGCATCGCGGCGCTTGGCAAACCGGTGGTGCTCATCCTGCTCAATGGCAGCGCACTCGCGGTCAACTGGGAAGACCAGCACTTGCCCGCCATCCTCGAAGCCTGGTACCCCGGTGAAGCCGCAGGCCCGGCTATCGCCGGCATCCTCTTCGGCGACTACAACCCCGCCGGCCGGCTTCCCGTGACCTTTTATAAGTCGTTGAAAGACCTGCCGGATTTTGGCGACTATGCGATGGCGGGCAGAACCTATCGCTATTTCAAAGGTAAAGTGCTCTATCCCTTTGGTTATGGCCTCAGCTACACGACGTTCCGGTATACCAACCTGCAGCTCGGGCAGCAACCCCATACCGGCGATTCGGTGCATCTCGCCGTCACCGTGACCAACACCGGCACCCGCGAAGGCGACGAAGTCGCCGAACTCTATGTTGCCGCAAAGAACGCTGCCGTCCCCGTGCCGATCCGCTCGCTTTGGGGATTCCAGCGCATCCACCTGCAGCCTGGCGAAAGCAGGACACTGCACTTCGCCGTTAGCCCCGAAGCATTTACCGTGATCGACGATGCCATGCGACGAGTCCCCCTGTCCGGCGATTTCGAGCTCTCCCTGGGCGGCGGCCAGCCCGGTACAGGACGTCCGGCGACATCCAATACTATTTCCACCACCATTCATCTTTAATGCCATGTTTCGCCATCTGATACTCTTCCTCTTCGCCGCAGCCGGCACGCTCACCGCAAATGCCCAGTCCGAAGCCGACACCCTCACCGCCGGCGTCTTCGCGCCCAACCCCACGGTCCTCCAAGGTGCAACCCGCGATCTCGCCAGCCTGGACATCCGCCTGATCACCATTCGCCCCAACAAAACCTTCCGATTGCCGGAACACGATTCCTCCGACCATCTCTTCATCGTCCGCAACGGCAGCATAGCCATTGCCACCGATCCCGCCGGCAAAACCCTGGGCCCCGGTGGAATCGGGCTGTTTGGGTCGCACATCCCCCCTGTAATCAACAAAACCAAAACCAATTCCACGTTCTATCTCCTCTCGTTCAGGTCTCGTACCGGTGCCGACCCCCACAGAGGCAGCGCCGCCTTCCTCCGCGACTGGCCCGAACTCGTCATGAAAAAAACGCCCAAAGGCGAAAGCCGCGCTATCTTCAGCCAACCTACGACCTGGTTAAAGAACATCAACATGCACGCCACCACCCTCAACCCCGGCGAGATCAGCCATCCCCAGCACATGCACCGCGCAGAAGAGATACTTCTCTTAAGAAGCGGCAACGTGCGCATGCACATCGGCAATGGTTACATCCCGGCTAAAGGCGGCGACCTCGTCTTCCTGCCCTCCGGCGTGCCCCATGACCTCGAGAACGGCAACACCGGCCGCACCGAATACTTTGCGCTCCAATGGGAGCAGTGATCTCCAAGTCGTACCTTTACAAGTCGCCATGAAGCCCAAATTATTAAAAGTCCCCCGGACCCCGGCCCAGTCCTTTAGTGTAAGGGAGGACCGGGACCCCTTCATCAACAACCGCTGGCATTATCATGTAGAGGTGGAGCTCATCATCTTCCACCAGGGCAGCGGCACGCAATTCGTAGGCGACCATATCAAACGCTTTCAACCCGGGGACATCATTCTCGTGGGCAGCAACCTGCCCCACTACTGGCGGTACGACGATAGCCATTTCAACGAGGACGGCAGCCGGCCCGTACACTCCACCGTGATCCATTTCTCCGAGAACTTCTGGGGTGACGCCTTTCTTGATCTCCCTGAGACCAAACCCATCCGTCACCTGCTTGAAAAAGCCCGCCGGGGTATCCTGGTGAGCGCTCGTGAGGAAGAAAGGATGCCGGAGCTCCTTCACCATATCCAGGCCGCAGAAGGGGTGGGTCGCATCATTGCGCTCATCGAATGCCTCTCGGCCTTCGCCGCCTCCCCGCATCTGCAGCTCCTCTCGTCCATCGGCTTCCGCCCCGATTTCTCCGAAGCGGAGAACGACCGGATCAACGCCATCTACGACTATACCCTCCGCCATTTTACCCGCAAGGTCTATCTCGAAGAAGTAGCCGCCGTGGCCAAGCTGGTGCCCAACTCCTTCTGCCGGTATTTCAAATCACGTACAGGCAAGACCTACACCCAATTCCTCACGGAACTCCGCATCGGTCACGCCTGCAAACTGCTGCTCGATAACCGCATCAGCATCAAACAGCTGTGCTACGAAAGCGGCTTCAACAACTTCACCTGCTTTCACAAGAACTTCAAAAGTATCACCGGCAAAACACCCCAGCTGTACCAACGCGAGCACGGGATCAGTTAATCGACAACGAAGCTCGGCGGTTTCTTATATTTGCCACAGCGAACCCGGGTTCGCCACGTCATTAAAAAATACTCACATGCCCACCGAAATAAAATGCCCGAATTGCGGCCATCATTTTCCTATGGAGGAAGCCATGGCGGAAGAATACAAAAAGGACCTGCGCGACCAGATGCAGAAGTTTATCCGCGAGAAGGAAGCGACATTCGCGAGCAGGGAAAAAGAGCTCCAGCAACAACAGCAGCAACAGGAAGCGGCCCTCCGCAAATCGATAAGCAACGATTTCGAACACCGGCTGCGCCTGCTGCAGGACGCGCAAAAAGACAGCGAAGAAAAACTAAGAACAGCCCGTCAGCGGGAACTCGAATACCTGAAAAAGGAACAAGACCTCAAAAACAAAGAAGCCGAACTCGAACTTTCCGTCCAAAAACTCCTCCAACAGGAAAGAGGGAAGCTTACGGAAGAGATCCGCTATCTCGAAGAGCAAAAAGTCGCTGCCCG
>DASYZH010000340.1:0-16241 GCA_035946435.1 Puia sp.
ATACGTCCGGGTGGAGATGATCTCGCTATAGTATTCCGAGGAGGTATCGAGGTTGTGATTATAGGCATAGAGACCGGCGCCGGCGAGACGTTTGGCCTGGTCTTCATTGAGCATGCCGAGTGTGCAGCAGACTTCCAGCCCCATTTCGTTGACGCCTTTCACCATGTCCAGCACGCGGTCGAAATCCTTGTTGTCACGGACCTCGCGCCAGGCCGCGCCCATACAGAAACGGGTCGAACCGGCGGCCTTCGCCCTGGCGGCATATTCCAGCACGTCTTCTTTTTTCATCAGCGCTTGTACGTCCACGCCGGTATTGTAGCGCGCCGCCTGCGGGCAATAAGCGCAGTCTTCGGGGCAGCCCCCGGTTTTGATCGAGAGCAGTGTGCAGACCTGTACCTCACCGATGGCATTGTTCTCGCGATGGAGGGTAGCGGCGCGATGGATCAGGTCGAGAAGGGGGGTATCGTAAATCTCTTTGATCTCATCGATGGTCCAGTCGTTTCTCTTCATAAAATACTAATCATTTAGTTGACGGATAGGGGCAAAAATAGGACAAAAGGCTATAAGCGAACACATTTCTCATTACTTTTACGAAAATGGAAAAACTCCTGATGCCCATCGGTAAAAGATTCCTGGTCTGCACAGGTTTGTTGCTCTTGCTGGGGATGGTCAATTTCCTGTTCCGGAAGAAAGTGCGTACTGCTTATGCCGATCTCTTATCCTACAACAGTCTTTATGCGGTAAAAGAGCAATTCAACATCACCTATCTCGGCAGATTGGGGAATGATTCTATCCTGATGCGATTTGGCGGTGGGGACATCTCCGTTCAAAACGATTTCCAGGTCTTTTGCGGCGATAAGAAAATATCTGAGACCCGGGCCTCCGAACTGAGGATGCGTCCCTATCCCGCCGTCAACCGATACAAAGTCAAGGTCAACCACAGGGATAGTTTCGACATCCAGATAGAAATGTTCCACGGAGACACCATTCCCTGGTTTAGCCTTTCGAAACCCGTGTTGAATGCGGACCTCCATTCCGTTGCTGATTGGGCATGGAAAGTGACGCCGGATCTTACGGCGGGCGACGACGAGGACTTTGCCCGGCGGATCTTAAAAGACTCCATGCAAACAACACCGGAGCTAACCTCCCGTGAAAAGGTCCTCCGCATCGCGAAATATCTGTTATCACGGACAGTGGAGAAACGCGGGACACCTGCCGATACCATGGCGGATATTTCTCCCCTGGCTCAATGGCGCTGCGTTCTTTCGGGCCGCTCTTTGCTCTATTGTGCCAATTACAGTGTGATCATGGCGTATTTCTCGAATCTGGCCGGCGTGCCTTGCCGGATAATCGAGTGTGGTTCGCAGGTGAACGGACTGGCAAACGAAGATCACATGTTCAACGAAGTCTACCTCGCGGAGGAAGGGCAATGGGCTTATGTCGACCTCATGGATGCGAATGTCTTTGTACAGAAGAATGGCCACCTGCTGAACGCGATCGATGTTCAGCGGTTATTGCGGTATGATGGACCCGATCCGGGGTTTACCGCACTCCACTACCAGGGGGACAGCCTGGTGGAACTTCCTTTCCGGGAGGCCTCTTGGATAGCGCGGGAATCGTTCAACCCCAATACCGGGTTCGTCTTTTATTACGGCAATTACAGCCGTCTGGTCAAATCCCGCAACCTCCTGGAAAAGCTGCGCAATTTCCTTTATACCAAGGCCTGGTATGCGCTTTATTCGGATGGAGCGGATCTTCCCGGTTATGCCTTCTATATCCGGCTGGGCACGCAGATCGCTTTTATCGCCGGCCTGCTGGTGTGGTTGTTATGGATCGGCTTGCAGGGGTTACAGATATCGCAGATCCGTTTTAGGCGTTAGCGTCAGCAAAGTTTCATACATCAGGCGGATGGTCTGTTCGACATCCCTTCTGTGCAACATTTCGACCGTCGTATGCATATAGCGGAGGGGGATGGAGATCAGCACGGAGGGGCAGCCGTCGTTGGCATAGGCAAACGAATCCGTATCGGTGCCGGTGCTGCGCGATACCGCCCGCATCTGGACGGGCAGCGTATGTTTCCCGGCTGTCTCCTGTACGATGGCCAGGAGCTTATTGTGTACCGCAGGTCCGAAGGCCAAGGACGGTCCTTTGCCACAGGAGATATCGCCTTCGATCATCTTGTTGATCATCGGGGTGGTCGTATCGTGCGTCACGTCCGTGATGATGGCGATATTGGGTTTCAGCCGGCGTGCGATCATTTCGGCGCCGCGCAGCCCTACTTCTTCCTGTACGGCGTTGACCACATAAAGACCGTAGGGTAATTTCTTTTTGTTCTCCTTCAGCTGTCGCGCTACCTCCGCGATCATGAAACCGCCGATGCGGTTGTCGAAGGCGCGGCCGATGAGATAGTCGTAGGCCAGCTCCGCATAGCCGTCCTGGTAAGTAACGACGGAGCCGATATGGACCCCGAGGTCTTCCAGTTCCTTTTTGGATCGGGCGCCGGTGTCGAGGAACAGGCTGTCGACCTTGGGATGGGGTTCTTTCGTGTCGGGATTGCTCAACCGGGTATGGATCGCGGGCCAGCCGAAGACGGCCGGGACGGGGCCCTTCTTGCCATGGATGAATACGCGTTGTCCCGGAGCGATCTGGTGGTCGACACCGCCATTGCGTTTGAGATAGAGCAGACCTTCGGGCGTCATGTAGTTGACGAACCAGCTGATCTCGTCGGCATGCGCTTCGATGACGACCTTGAAAGGCGCGTCGGGGTTGATGACGCCGACGGCCGTGCCATATGGGTCGGTGAAATAGCTGTCCACGTAGGGTTTGAGGTATTCCAGCCAGAGTCGCTGACCGCTGCTCTCAAAACCCACGGGGGAAGGATTGTCGATATATCGTTTGAGGAAGTCCCAGGACTTGTTGGTAAGGATGGATGCCGGAGCCGATGAGCTTTTCACAGTTTTTGCCATTGGTGGTTATACTTATTGGGTCACAAATGTAATTAAATCCTGAAGATCAGCATCAGCAGCCCCGAAAACATCATCAGCCCGTCCAGTACGACATAGTACAGATCGTCGGAGGTGCTGCGTTTGGTCTCCCGATAGATGCCGCCGAGGATGAGCCCCGGGATCACGAGTAAGAAGATATAGAAGGCCGGGAAGTGATAAAAGGACAATGCGAAATTGGTCAGAAAGAACAGGATGAGGGAAGCCCAGAAGATGCGGTCGATGCCTTTGTCATCGAGTATCGTGATGAGGCTTTTGATGCCCTGAACCCGATCGTCCTCGCGGTCCCGGTAATCGAAGATGATGCAAAGCGCATAGATAAAAAAGAAGCGGCTGGCGACGAAAAGGACGAAGCTCGCGTGCCATTGTACGTCCTGGATGATCAGCGGCAATATGGTGGTCACGTAGACCCAGACCAGGGCGAGAAAGATCGTTTTGCCGATCGCGATCTGCTGCAGCTGCCGGAAAATGGGCCAGGGCAATTTTGGCGCCGAATAGAGAAAGGTCAGGAACACGGCGATACAAAGCGCGAAGAACCAAGGCAGCAGATACAGAAAATACACGCCGGCGCCTACGAGTCCTGTGAGATAGAGGACAAAATGCAGGGTCTTGTGGCGATGGGTCCACAGCACGCGATGGGTGGGCTCGACCGAGCGTGGCGTGAGGTACCAGTGAAAATTATAGCTGCAGATAGTGGCGAAGAATACAAATCCTAGGAGCCGGCCCGGCGGGGTAGTTCCCAGGAGCAGCCAGGAAGTTTGCCAGATCATCACTACGGCACAAATGGCGATATAAAGGCTGCTAAAAACAAAATAATCGACTATTTTTCTAAGCACGCTTCTTCCCATTGATTGAAAGGACCTGCCGGGCAATCGGCCGGTTTCGACTGTAAGTTAAGATTTTGTAATAACAACCGGTGGAGAAGTAACGGTGTCGCTGGAAAGGCTGTCGGGTGTCAGCGCATAGAATTTGAAGACAAAGGTGTCATTGGCTGTGAAGTTCTGGCTGAGATAGCCCTGCGCATCGAGGACATATTTGAACTCGCCTTTGGAGACGCCGCCGAAGTCAGGAATGGTGGAGTAAAGCGTATCTGCGCCCACGGTATCCCCTTGCGGCAACGTCAGCTGATTGATGCGGGTGCGGATGGAGACAAAGGTTCCGTTGCCCAGGGTGCCGCCGTTGTTGGTAAATTTGAACAAGGCGGTCATCGAATCGAGGTCCTGTCCCGTCGTATCGTTGCCATTGACCACGCGGGTAATGGATTCCAGGGAAAGCTGGGCTTTTTTCGAGGTCGAGCTTTTGACGCACGCATAGATCATCACTACGGCAAAAAAGGCTAATATCAATAGATAACCATGCTTCATGTTGAAGATTTGATGGTAGCAAACCTACCTAATTTTAACTAAAACAAGCATTTTGATGCCTACTTTTGCAAATTGTTGACCAACTATACGGACATAGCAGTGACGGATGATCTTTTTAATGCTGACCGGCGGGAATTAACCCCACGGGCCCTGGAATTGTGCGCTTTTCAATACGAGCACAATCCGTTGTACCGGCAGTATGCCGATGCACTGGGTGTCGATCCGGGCCGGTTATCCGGACCGGCGGAGATCCCTTTTCTGCCGATAAGCTTTTTCAAGCGGCAGCCGGTAAAAACCACCGATTATGTCCCGGAAGCCGTCTTTACCAGCAGCGGGACGACCGGTATGGTTACCAGCCGGCACGAGATCAAAGACCTGGCGTTGTACCGGGCCGATTTCCGGGCCGGATTCCGTCGCTTCTATGGGAATATTACGGATTGGTGCGTCATAGGGTTGCTCCCCTCGTACCTGGAGCGGTCAAATTCTTCGCTCGTCGTCATGGTCGATGAACTGATCCGGGAGAGCGGTCATCCGGACAGCGGGTTCTATTTATACGATCACGCCGCGCTGTATGCCGTGCTGCAACGGCTGGAGGCGAAGGGGCAGCGTACCCTGCTGATCGGGGTTACTTTTGCCCTGATCGACTTTGCCGAGCAGTATTCGCTGTCGCTGCGCAATACCGTGGTAATGGAAACCGGGGGGATGAAGGGCCGCCGGCGGGAGCTTACCCGGCCGGAATTGCATGCCTTTTTGTGCGCGCGGCTCGGGGTGAGCGTTATCCATGCCGAATATGGGATGACGGAGTTGCTGTCGCAGGCCTATTCCGCCGGTAATGGCCTCTTTGCCTGTCCGCCCTGGATGCAGGTGTTGGTGCGAATGGAGGACGATCCGCTGGATGTGCGCACGGAGGGGGAGGGCATCCTGAATATCATCGACCTGGCCAACCGCTGGTCCTGTGGTTTTCTGGCGACGGAGGATGTGGGGCGGGTATATCCCGACGGCCGTTTCGAGGTCTCGGGGCGGGTAGACAACAGCGATATGCGCGGATGTAGTTTGCTAGTGGCCGGACGCTGATGGCCGATCAATGATGGAGAACTGACATCAAGGACTTCCACAGGGTCGTGCTGCTGGTGATCATTACCAGGGCGCCAACGGCGATGAACATGGTTTTAACGGGCAGCTTGCCCACCAGCCGCGCCGCCAGCGGCGCGGCGACGATGCCGCCGAGGATCATGCCGGCAATATCCAGCAGGGGGATACTTTTCAAAAGGATGAAGAACGTGATGGCGCTCGACAGCACAACAAAGAACTCCGCCAGACACACGGAACCGATGACATACCGCGGGTTGCGCCTTTTGGCGATCAGCGTGCTCGTCACGAGCGTGCCCCAGCCGCCGCCGGCGAAGGCGTCCATGAACCCACCCGCGGAAGCCAGCCAGCCTGCCCGCCGGACCTTGTCCTTGGGATTGCGTTTGACAAAGGCCTTGCGCAGGATATAATATCCGAGATAGACCGTGTACATGGAGAGGGGAATGCGCACCCATCGCGAATATTCCTTACCGAAATAAGCCAGTGTCGCGCCAAGCACTGCGCCGATGATGCCGGGGAAGACAATGGTACGGAATAGTTTCTTGTTAATATTGCCGAAACGGTGATGGCTGTAACCCGAAACACCGCTGGAGAATACCCGGGCAGAATGCACCCGGCTGCTCACGATCGCGGGACTGACGCCATAGGCCAATAGGAATGTCGTCGAGATCGTACCATAGCCTAGTCCCAGCGATCCATCTACCATCTGCGCGAGGAAACCGGCGAGGGTCATAATGAGAAAACCTTTTATATCGAATTCCAAGGGCAGACCGCGGAAATAGTCGACGATCCCACGCACGGGAACCAGCGAGAGAAGGGCATGCCCGAGGATCATAAAACAAAAAGCGAACAGGCACCACTTGACGACCTGCTGCCATTTGGCGGGTTTGTCACGTGGTGTGAGAAGGGGGGTATTCTGCGCTGCAGCAGGCTCGTCCGGAATGCCCTGTTTGGCGACCAGCACTTCCGTGAGATGGTTCAGCCGGCGGACCTTTTCGGAGAAATCGCCGTTCATCCGCTGGCGGATGGTTTGCATGTTATCGAGAACGGCTTCCATTTCTTCGGGGATCATCGCACCGATCTCTTCCTTCAATCGTTTTGCGATGGTGGGTGATTTGCCGTTGGTGGAGATGGCGATCTTGAGATTGCCTTTGCGGACTACGGAGCTCAGGTAAAAATCGCAGAGATCGGGCGTATCGGCGACATTGACCAGCAGGCCCTTTTCGCGGGTTTCACGGGCGACGATCTCGCTGACGGTCCGATCGTTTACCGCGACGATGACGATATCGGCGTATTCCAGGTCGGACGGGTGATACGGCCTTTCCAGCAACCGGACATTGGCATAACCGTTCGCCAGATCCCGCACAGCCGCCGAGATCTCCGGGGCGACCAGGGTCACCGATGTCGCAGGCGAATTCTGCAGGACGGTCTGCAGTTTCTCCAGCCCGACGTTGCCGCCGCCGACGATGAGCAGCCGCAGCCTTTCCAGCTTGACGAAGACCGGGAAAAGGTGATTACCTGTAACGGGTTGAGTTATGTCCGGATTACTTTCCATCAATGTTGCCATAAAATTAGCGATTTCTGCCCTAAAAACCTACTAAAAAAGTCGACTAGACGACTGGACTTTAAAAGACTTTAGAAAGCCAGCTGCAACTGTGTTTCGAATAGATTATTGTTGACCGCCGGACCCTGCTGGTTCCGCACGGAATAGTAGACCTGGATCTTGGTCCAAACATTAAAATAATATGATAAGCCGAGATCGTAATAAGTACTTTTTACATCGGTCTTGGCTGTATTGGGATCATACCAATCGTAGCGGACAATCCCTTCCAGCTGTTTCGGGAGGATAAAATAAGCGGCCTGTCCGTACCAACCCTCGTGCGTGGTCGGGTTATGCGCGCCTTCCTGGCCTTTGATGTATTCTCCTTTCACCGACCAGCGGTCCTGCACGAGGGCAACTTCGGTGCCCCAGCGGGTACGTTTCTGGTCTTTGTTGAGATTGGACGTGAACCGGTCGTACCCGTCATAATACGATCCGCCGATATTGATCCATTTCAGCGGATGGAATACCAGCCGGGCGTCGATATCCTTGCTCTGGTTGTTATCGGGCGTGTTGATACCTGCGCCATCCAGCAGCTGCACCGCATAGTCGAGGAGATAATGATCGCTGAGCTTCCCGATGCAGCCGCCGACCTGGATCCCGATGTCGCGGCCGTTCTGGTTACCGACGGAATCGACGAGGCCATTTGCGGCGTCGCCTTTTCGGCCGACCAGCGCGTTGACGACCTGCGAGCGTTCGATGAGATCCAGGTTACGGTCCTGGGTCATGTTCTCCTGCGAGAACTGCACGATCATCTGGCCGGCCTTGAAGTTAAGCCAGGTAAAGGGTTTATAGGCGACCCAGCTTTCCACGAGGAAAGGTGAGATCAGCTGACCGCCCGTGGGGGCCGTTCCGTTCGCGCCGCTTTGTCCTACGAAATCGACGAGAGCGCGGTAGTCGAACTGTGACGAGAAATGCCCCTGGAAATCCAGGCGTGCGCGTTTGACGCTGAAGCCGTCGTAATACTTACCCGGGCTCGGGTGTTCGTAGTTCGTATATGCAGCCTGCGTATAACCGCTGAGACTCAAGCTTCGTCCCAGGCGGAGGGGGAAAGAATCGGCGGTCGCCTGCTCGCGGCGTTCTTTGGTGTTGTATTCTTTTCGCAGTGAATCGGCTTCCTGCTGTGTAATGGTTCCTTTTCTAACCATGATCTTCAAAATGTCGTCTGTGGTTTGGGCCCTAAGGGTTGACGTCAGCATTAAGGCTCCAAGCAGCAAAGAGATGGTGGTAATTCTCATTAGTCTACTAATTTAGTCGAGTAAAGATATAAAGAAAAGGCCGGTACTAACAACAGTAACGGCCTGTTTATTTTTTTACTATGCTTTATACCATTTTTGGCGCAGGGCGAAGTCACCGAAGCGTTCTCCGGTGATGCGTTCTTTTTTATACAACCAGAACAGTACGTCGAGTTCTTTGAGTATCGTGGCTTCGTCGAGGCTCTCCTTGTAGATGCGGTTGAGGCGCGTGCCTTCGTGATCGCCGCAAAGATGGAGGTTATACCTGCCGGGTCCGGTGCCGACGAAACCGATCTCTGCCGCATAGGGGCGGCCGCAGCCGTTGGGGCAGCCCGTCATTCTCAGGATGATGGCTTCCTTATCGAGGTCGTGTGCAGTGAGCAGTTTCTCGATTTGGGTGAGCAGGGTGGGCAGGTATCGTTGGGATTCGGCCAGTGCGAGTCCGCAGGTCGGCAGGGCTACGCAGGCGATGGAGTTCTTGCGGATGGCGGAGGCATTCTCCGTATGTGCGAGCAGGTGATACTTTTCCAGGATGCCGTTGATCGTGGCCTTGTCTTTTTTCTTGATATCTGCCAGGATGAGCCCCTGGTTCGTCGTAAAGCGGAAATTGGCCTTACCGGTCTGGGCGATCTCGAGGAGGGCCGTTTTGAGCGCCAGCTTTTCGCTGTCGCAGACGCGGCCGCTTTCGATGAACAGCGTATAATACCACAGCCCCTGGTGGTTCTGCTGCCAGCCGAAATAGTCTACGCGTTCGTTGAAGACATAGGGGCGGGCGGGTTCGAGGGGGAAGCCTGCGCGTTGTGCTATTTCTTCGCGGAACCAATCCGCGCCGTACTTGTCGAGCGTATATTTCAACCGCGCCAGCTTACGGTCGCTGCGGTTGCCATAATCTCGCTGGATGGTAACGATAGTATAAATGGCTTTGAAGAGCCGGTCGTCGGCGGGCACGTAGCCGATGACGCTGGCCAGCCGCGGATAGGTGTCGGAGTTGCCGTGGGTGGCGCCCAGGCCGCCGCCGATGGCGACGTTGAAGCCCTGCAGGACATCGTTCTCGATGATGGCGATGAGCCCGAGGTCATTCGTTAGTACGTCGACCTCATTGTTCGGCGGGATAGCGATGCCGATCTTGAATTTCCGCGGCAGATAGCGGTCCTCGTAAAGAGGATCTTCTTCTTCGCTTTTATCCGTGAGCTTTTCCTGGTCGAGCCAGATCTCGTAATAGGCTTTTGTCTTGGGCAGCAGCATTTGGCTGATGCGGGCGGCATAGCTATGCACCTGGGCGTGGATCGGGCTTTGCGCCGGATGGGCGGCACAGGTGACATTGCGGTTGACATCGCCGCAGGCGGAGATGGAATCGAGCTTCACCGCGTTGAAGGCCTTGATGGTCGGCCTGGCATGGCTTTTCAGGATACCGTGCAGCTGGATGGTCTGCCGGGTGGTGATCTTGATGGTGCCGGTGGAATGTTCGCCGGCGACATGGTGCAACGCGATGTACTGTTCGGGCGTCAGGAAACCGCCGGGGATGCGTAGCCGGATCATGAAGGCAAAGAGCCGCTCCAGCTTTTTTTCGGCGCGTTCTTCGCGGCGGTCGCGGTCGTCCTGCAGGTACATGCCGTGGAATTTCACCAGCGCTTGGTCGTCTTCGCTAATGGCGCCGGTGAGCTCGTCGAGCAGTCCTTCGGCGAGGGTCCCGCGGAGGCCGTCGCTTTTTTGTTTTATGCGTTCGGTAGAAGAAAGATTCTTAGTATCGTTCATAATCATATTCCGGTTCAATAAACATCTTTTGTATAACGGCCCGTTTCACGCAGCTCTTCGAGATAGTGTTCGGCCTGGGCGGCGGTCTTGCTGCCTTCTTTGCGGATGATGTCGAGCAGCGTGTGTTCTACGTCCACGCTCATGGGCTCTTTCGCGCCGCAGACATAGAGATGCGCGCCGGACTCGAGCCAGCGGAAGAGATCGGCGGATTGGTTTTCCATCTTATGCTGGACATAGACCTTGCGGACCTGGTCGCGGGAGAAGGCGGTATTGATGCGCGTGAGCACACCGGTTTTGACCCAATCCTGGATCTCCGTTTGATAAAGGAAGTCGGTGGTGAAATGGCGGTCCCCGAAGAACAGCCAGTTCCTGCCTGCAGCGCCCCGGGCATCGCGTTCGGCGAGGAAGGAGCGGAAGGGAGCAATGCCGGTGCCGGGGCCGATCATTATAATGTCTGCGTCCGGTGCCGGAAGCCTGAATTGCGAGTTATGGTGTATATAGAACTCGATGGTTTGGCCTTGTCTCAGCTGCGAGAGCCCGTCCGAACACAGCCCGTATTTGGTCTCTTCGTTGATATGGAAGGTATCCCTGGCCACGGTGAGATGGATCTCACCGGGATGGGCTTCGGGCGACGAGGAGATGGAATACAACCGGGGAGCGATGGGCTCCAGGATGCCCACGACGGCATGGAACTGAGCGACGTCCTTTACGGGATAGATCTTGAGCAGGTCGAGCAGGCCGATCTTCGTTTCCGGGATATCCTGCTTGACGACGGCCGCGTATTTCTTTACCACGCGTTCGGGGAGGTAGACGATATTCAGTTTCCTGGCGAGCAGCTGGGCCAGGGGCCATTCTTCCTGCCGGTGCGGGAAGGGCCGGCTGGCATCGGCGCCGGTGAGAGCGAGAATGGCTTCCACGACGATGGCGGGGTTTTCGGGGACGATGCCCAGGCTGTCGCCCGGGGCGTATTCGACGCCTTCCGCAGCGATCTCCAGGTGATGCGTTTGTTTACCCGAGCCGCGGTCGTTGAGATTGACGTTGGTGAGGATGGTGCCGGTATAGATCTTTTTGCCGGTGGGGCGTGCGGCGACGAAAGGCTGCGCGGTGGTCACGCCGGGGGCTGTGGTCTCGCGTGCCGGGCTATGCAGCTGTTGGAGTACCCGGTCGAACCAATGTCCCGCTTCGGTTTCGTAGTCGGTATCGCATTTCTGCAGCTCCAGCAGGCGCTGCCCGCCGATGTTGTGCAGCTGCTGGTCGACGTCTTCGCCGGCCTTGCAGAAGAGCGGGTAGGCGGTGTCGCCCAGTGCGAGGACGCCGAATTTCATTTTTTCAACCTTGACCTCACCGCGATGGATATGGTCATAGAATTTCTTGGCAGCGGCCGGTGGCTCGCCGTCGCCCTGGGTACTGATCACCGTGAGGAAGTATTCTTCTTTTGCCAGATCATTGAGCCTGTATTGTTCGAGCCCTACCAATTTCGTCTGGATGCCTTTTTTCTTTGCGCGGGCGGCAAAATCGGTAGCCAGTTTCTTGGCGTTGCCGGTCTCCGTGCCATAGGCGATAGTGACCTTGACGGGGGTGGCGGTGGCTTCGGGTGCAGCCGGATGGGTCGCGGCGGCCGGCGTGGACAGTACCGGGGCAGGGTGTGCCGCTGCCGGATTTGCGTAAGCCGGAGCGCCCTGGGCTACGACACCGGCGAGATAGCCGCTCAGCCAGATCAGCTCTTCGCGCGAAGAGCCGGCGATCAATTCCTGCATCAGGGTCATTTTCGGCGTAGTCAGCATATGACGGGAGTTTTGAGTAGTGATGGAAAATAAGTGGCATCGCCGGCGCTATCCGGCAGCCACTGGAAATCGGCATGCAGGGCCGCCACCTTGCCGATGATGATCAGGGTCGGCGAGGCGTAATGCGTACCGGCAGCGGCGGCGGGGTAATCGTGTATTGGATAAGCGTTGACGCGTTGGAAAGGCGTCGTCGCCTGCTCGATCACGGCGATCCAGCGGTCTTCGGCGATTCCGTGTTTCACGAGGTTGCCGACGAGGATATCGAGGGGCTCGGAAGACATATAGAATACGAGCGTATCGGCCGTTTGTGCGAGGTCCTTCCAATAGCTTTCGCCGATGGTTGCCGGGCGATAGCCGGTGAGGAAACGCACCGCGGTGGCGTGTTCCCTGGCGGTCAGGGGGATGCCGGCATAGGCGGCGGCGCCCGATGCGGCGGTGATGCCGGGTACCAGCTCATAGGGGATACGGTGCCGCACGAGGGCCTGTAATTCATCGAGCACGTTGGAGAAGATCGAGACATCGCCGCCTTTGAGCCGGACGACCAATCGCCCCCGGCGGGCATGTTCCACGAGCAATGCGTTGATCTCGGACTGCGGCGTCGAGGCCTGGCGCTTGTTTTGTTTGCCCACGGGGATGATCTCGGCGTCGGCCCGGGTATAATAGCGGAGGATGTCCGGACTCACCAGGCGGTCGACGACCACAACGTCCGCACGTTGCAGCCAGCGCAGCGTTTTGATGGTGAGCAATTCCGGATCACCCGGGCCGGCGCCTGCCAGGATCACTTTGCCGATATGGTTATTCGAGGTATTCATTTATTGTAACATCAGCGCTCCAACGGTGACAAAACTGGTTTCATCGATCAGGATCGCGCCGCCGCCGGCCGGGAGATCGTCGTAAGTGTCGTAGGGCAGGAGAGTGGCGGTGCGGATCGTGACCCTAACGATATCGTTCAGACCGGCCTGCCCGGGCAACGGTTGTTTTTCCAGTGTATTCACGTCGAGCCGGTATTCAATCTCACGGATGGAGCTGCGCACAGTCCGGCTTCCCAGCTGCAACAGGTATTTGTTGCCCGGGATCAGGGCCTTGCTGTCCATCCAGCAAACCAGGGCCTGGAATTCCTGTTCTACCCTGGGCGGATTGGCGCCGTTGATCAGCAGGTCGCCGCGGCTGATATCGATATCGTCCTCCAGCTGAAGCACGACGCTTTGCGGTGCGAAGGCTTCTTCCACTTCGCGGCCGCCGATCTCGATGGATCTGATCCGGGTGGTCAGGCCGGCAGGCAGCACCGTCACGGTATCGCCTTTGCGATAGATGCCGCTGGTGATCTTCCCGGCATAACCCCGGTAATCGTGCAGCTCCTCGGTTTGCGGGCGGATGACATATTGTACGCTCAAACGGCCACGCTCGAGATCCGTGTCGACGTCGAGCGGGGTATTCTCGAGCAGCTCGAGCAGGGAGGGACCTTCATACCAGGAGAAACTCGTAGAACGCTCTACGATGTTGTCGCCTTTGAGCGCGCTGATCGGCAGGTAGGTCACGTCATGGAGTCCCAGGGTGCGGGCGACCTCCGCATAATCGATCACGATATTGTTATACCGGTCCTGTGAGTAATCCACCAGGTCCATCTTATTGATCGCTACCACGACGTGCGGGATATTCAGCAGCGACGCGATGATCGAATGCCGCCGCGTTTGCTCTACCACACCGTTGCGGGCGTCCACCAGGATGATGATCAGGTTGGCATTGGAAGCACCCGTCACCATGTTACGGGTATATTGGATATGCCCCGGAGCGTCGGCAATGATGAATTTCCGTTTGGCCGTGGAAAAGTATTTATAGGCTACGTCGATGGTAATGCCCTGTTCGCGTTCGGCGCGAAGTCCATCGGTGAGCAACGCAAGATCGATCTCGCCGGCCGCTTTGTTCTTGCTTTGCTGTTCGAGCGCCGCCAGCTGGTCGACGAGGATGCTTTTGCTGTCATACAGCAGGCGGCCGATCAGGGTGCTTTTCCCGTCGTCTACGCTGCCCGCGGTAATAAATCTAAGTAAGTCCATTGTCACAATAGTTTAGAGGCCCAAGGCCCATCTTTAGAAATATCCGTTCTTCTTCCTGTCCTCCATCGCGGCTTCCGACACTTTATCATCAATTCGGGTTTCCCCACGTTCACTGGTGCGCGTAGCCGTTATCTCCCGAATAATATCATCGATACCCGAAGCGGCCGATTCCACCGCAGCGGTACACGTCATATCGCCTACCGTACGGTATCGTACGCGGCGTTTTTGGATCTGGTCGTCTGCATCGAGCCGGATAAAGGGCGATACCGCCACCAGCTGGCCTTCAAAGTCGATGACCTCGCGATCGTGCGCGAAATATATAGAGGGGAGGGCGATCTTTTCGCGGCGGATATAGTTCCAGATATCCAGCTCCGTCCAGTTGCTGATGGGGAAGACGCGTACGTTCTCGCCTTTGCGGATCTTGCCGTTGTAGGTATTCCAGAGCTCGGGACGTTGCCGTTTGGGATCCCAGCCGCCGAATTCATCGCGGACGGAGAAGATGCGTTCCTTGGCGCGTGCTTTTTCTTCGTCGCGGCGGGCGCCGCCGATGCAGGCGTCGAAACCGAACTCTTCGATGGTGTCGAGCAAGGTATAGGTCTGCAGCTGGTTGCGGCTGGCGAATTTGCCAATGGGCTCCGTGAGCTGCCGGGCGCGGATGGTATCCTCTACCTGGCGGACGATAAGCGTTTCGCCTATGCTGGCCGCGAGCCGGTCGCGGAAGGCCAGGGCCTCCGGAAAATTATGCCCGGTGTCGATGTGCACCAGCGGAAAAGGAAATTTGCCGGGCCGAAAGGCTTTCAATGCCAGGTGGACCATGGTAATAGAATCCTTGCCGCCGCTGAACAGCAGGGCCGGGTGCTCGAACTGTCCCGCCACTTCGCGAAGGATGTGGATGGACTCGGATTCCAGCTGATCCAGGTAGTCTAAAGAATATTTTGCTTGTTTACTCATATCGATGCTTTAACGGTTGGCTTCAGGAGGCATGTAGGCCACATTCTTTTTTACTGTTGTCTTCCCACCACCAGCGTCCGGCGCGAAAGTCCTCGCCAGGCCGGATCGCCCGGGTACAAGGAGCACACCCGATGCTGACAAAACCTTTGTCATGCAGCGGGTTATACGGAACGTCGTGTTGGTCGATATAGGCACGCACATGCTGGGTGTCCCAATGCAGGAGCGGGTTATATTTGAAAAGCTGGTTGCCTTCGTCCCATTCAATGAGCTGGTGATCGCGGCGTTCGGGTGAGTGCTCGGCGCGGAGACCGGTGACCCATATGGCCTGGCCTCGCAACGCACGCTTTAGCGGCTCTACCTTGCGGATGTGACAGCAGGCCTTGCGATTGTCCACGGAGGCATAAAAGGCGTTAGGGCCTTTTTCACCGATGAAATCTTCGAGCAGGGCACGATCGGGATAATAGGCCTGTACGTGCGTGCCGTACTTGTCGTTGGTGGCGCTCCAGACGCTATATGTCTCTGGGAAAAGCCGCCCGGTGTCGAGCGTGAAGATCGATACCGGCAGCCCGGCCGAAAGAATATGATGGGCGATCACCTGGTCCTCGATGCTAAAGCTGGTAGAGAACGTTACTTTCCCCGGAAAGCGGCCTGCGAGTTCCGCGAGCGCGGCATCGATGGATAACCCACTAATTTGGTGGAGTAATGAGGATGCCGTAATTTTTGTTTCTATTGTATTGTCCATGAGCCGGTGGTGGTAGTGGTTGAATTCGAAAAGCCCGTAGGGCAGCGCGTAGACGATGATCAACAGCAACAGCAGCAACAACAACCTTTGCTGTTGGCGGAGGAGGGGAGTGAGAGTCTTTCGACGTGGGAAGAATGCGTTGTCATGCTAATGTCTACTATGTTTGTGGACAAAGGTAAAGGTTATCCTTGAAAAAAAGGGCCGCCGAGGCCCTTTTTTTATTTTATCAAGATTTTTTGGGTAGTAGTGCCGGAATCGGTCACGACCTCAATAAAATAGATACCCGGGGCCAGGTTGCCGAGCGGTATCATATTGAGCGTCCCTCCCACCTGCAGGTTAAGGATCTCGCGTCCCGAGACATCGACCATCCTGATCCGTTCGGTCTTGGTCGACGCCCTTACATACAAGGCGGTATGACGGATCACGGGGTTGGGATAGACGCCCACGCCTCCGCCGCTGCTGGGACCTTGCACTACGCGGATGGGGGAATAGACGATGGTTCCGCTGTCCGTCACTTCC
Organism: Puia sp.; assembly: GCA_035946435.1. GTDB lineage: Bacteria > Bacteroidota > Bacteroidia > Chitinophagales > Chitinophagaceae > Puia. The sequence continues at coordinate 16,096 of DASYZH010000340.1, forward strand.
GCCAGGCGATAATAGTTATTGCCGGAGTCCAGTTGGGGATCGGTATACTGGTAATTATCGATGCCGTTGCTGTCGGCATGGGCAGGCACGGAGTCAAGGATGGAGAAATTAACGCTGTCGGTGCTTTTTTCGATAATAAACCGGCT
>DASYZH010000341.1:0-5172 GCA_035946435.1 Puia sp.
CCGCGCCCAGCCAGCCCCCACGACCAACCCGCGCCCCCCACACCCGGCCCACGACGACCAACGGCCAGCCCCCAGCCCCCACGACCGGCAGGGTTATTGCAAGCCATTGACAAACAGCTAAGCATGGCCTCCCTCATCACCTGCCTTTTCGCACTATGGTTTTTCGCGCCCGTCGCACTGAATGTTCAGGACTACGGAGCAACCGGCAACGGCGCTACGGACGATACTAACGCCATCAATCGCGCGCTGGCTGCCGCACACGCACAAGGCAAGCCCCTGTGGTTCCCACCCGGCACCTATGAATGCGATCAGCACGACGGATCGGGCAATATCCTGACTTTCGATGCCGGTGGCACGAACAACAGCGCGCTTTACGGGAAAGACGCGACCATCCTCACCCGCGACACCGGATCAGCCGCCATCGACAGCAAGCTGCTCTACATCTATGCTTTCGCGCCTTCCCAAGGGCTGACAATCCAGGGACTGAAATTCACCAGCACTCATCCGCGCACGAACCGGTATACGGTGGGCATTTTCATCACCGGCACCGGTGGCACCGAACTACATAACATTTCGTTCCGCGATTGTGTCTTCAGCGGCTTTGGGATCGACGTGCAGGGGCAGGGCATCAGAGGCTGGAGCCTTGAAAGTGATTCTTTTTATGCTCCCAACGGCCACGACGACGCCTGCTCCGGCTCGAATAGCAGCCACCCGGCCGTGAATTGCTGGTTCGCGGATAATAGCAATGGGGCCTGTTACGATGTCGATATCGAACATTGCTGGGCCAGCGGATATACCGGCCCCTATCCGATGAAGACGCGAAGACCCATGGACGGGTTCATCTATGGCACCGGCTATGGCTTCAGGATCATCGGCAACCACACGGAGAACTTTGGCGAAGAGCATATCTTCCTCATGCCGCCAAAAACAGACCCTGCTACCACAGCAACGATCCTCATCGACTCCAACACCATCGACGGCTCGTTGCCGGCGGGCAGCACCGATGACGACAATAAACCGCACAACTACGACTATGGGATTCGCGTGGATGCTTCGCATGCACGCATCTCGAACAACAAGATCATGAATTGCGCCTGGGGGATCATGCACCGGAGCATGGACTATCCTGATTTTTCCGCCCGGGACTTAAAGCTCTCGAACAACCACATTTCCGCCCCAAAAGATGCCGGCACGGTCCTTTTCCGGGGCGCGATCTATATTAAATGACCTTACTCATTTCTCAATGCGCGTACCGGGTTGGCCGTTGCCGCCCTGAGCGATTGCCAGGTCATCGTCGCCACGGCTATCGCGAGCGCAATCAACCCGGATTCCAGGAATACGGCCGGCCCCAAGGAGATGCGGTAAGCGAAGCCCTGGAGCCAATCCGTCATGACCCACCAGCACAGCGGGACGGAAATAAGCAGCGCGATCAGGATAAGCTTGACAAAATCCTTAGACAGCAGCAGCACGATGGCCGTTTGCGAAGAACCCAGGACTTTGCGAATGCCGATCTCTTTTATCCGCTGTTGTGCCATGAAGACGCTAAGACCGAACAACCCGAGACAGGCAATTAAGATGGAGAGACAGGAGAACAGCAGGAACAGCTTGCCGAATTGTTGATCGGCCTTGTATTGCCCGTTAAAGCTCTGGTCGAGGAAATGATATAGGAACGGACGTTGCGGCGCCAGCTTGTTCCAGAGTACACCGAGGCTCGCGATGGTCGCGGGAATATGGTCGCCTTTGAGCTCCACGGAGAGGCGGTTGAGGACGTACGGGTAGCCATAGCGTAAAGTAAGGGGTTGTACTTCCTGGTGAAGCGACCGGAAATTGAAATCTTTTACCACACCGATGATCTTTCCCTTCCTTCCCCATTGATCGAACTTTTTGCCGACGGCGTCGGCGGGGTTCGTGTAACCGTAGAGCCTTGCCGCCGCTTCATTGATGACCATGGATTCGGCGCTGTCGGTAGTAAAGGAACGGGAATAGTTTCTACCGGCTACAAGGGGGATATGATACGTGGGGATGAAATCGAAGTCGATCTCATAAATGAAAGGGATCTGGTTAGCCATTTTTCCATCCGGCGCTTCGATGCTTGTACCGGCGTTGGGAAGGAATTCTCCGGGCACGGCACGGGAAGCCGCTACCGAAAGGACGCCAGGCACGCTGGCAATGGCGGTTTTGATCGGCTCGATGTGTTGCTCGACCTGGCCATCGCCTTCAAAATCGATGATCAGCAGCTGATCTTTCCGGAAACCCAGGTCATGATGATTGACAAATAACAATTGCCGGAAGACGACAATGGTTCCGGCGATAAGGATGATCGAGACGGTAAACTGAAAGACGACCAGCGCCTTCCGCAGCGAGATGCCGTTTCGGCCCGGGTCGAATTTCCCTTTGAGCACCGAAATAGCCTTGAAGCCACTCAGGAACCAGGCAGGATAGATGCCGGCGATGATGCCCACCAAAGATGAGAATCCGAACATCCCAAGCACCGTCGGAAGACGAAAGAGATGCACGTCGCCAAGGTCTTTTCCCGATAAGCTGGTGATCAGCGAGACGCCCGCGGCTGCCAGGAGCAGCGCAATCGATCCGGCGATAAGCGACAGCAGGACCGACTCCGCCAGGAATTGCCGGAGGAGACGCGAAGGCGTTACGCCCAGCACCTTTCTGACCCCGACCTCTTTGGCTCTTTCCAGCGATCGGGCAGTGGACAGGTTCATAAAATTGACACACGCGATCAGCACGATAAAGACTGCGATGCAGGAAAACAGGTAGACGTTGGTGAGACTACCGGTAGGTCCGGGCTGCCTGATGGCAACACTATGGAGATAGGCGTCGGTAAACTTTTCGAAAGAGATCGCGTAACCTTTGTCATCTGGGTCGTGCCGCTTGACGAAATCGGCTGCCTTGGCCTGCAGGCCGTCGATGGTGGCGTTCTTTTTCAGCAGCAGATAGGTATAGAAATCGACATAGCCCCACTCATTATAGACCTGGGGTTCCGAAATTCTGTCCGTGGACATGGAGAGAAGGGCGCTGAAGGTGAACTGGGAATTGGGCGGCACGTCCTCCATGACGCCGGTGACATGGAGATTGACCTGGTTGTCGCCACGGAATACCTGGCCTACGGGATTGGTGTTGCCAAAGAATTTTTCGGCTACGGAACGGGTGAGGACGATGCTGTAAGGAGCGATCAGGGCGGTGTGTGGGTCTCCGTAGATCATTTTCCAGCTGAAGACATCAAACGCGGTAGAGTCCATGCAGACGACGTTATCCTGCTGAATTCGTTTGTCACCATGCTGCAACAGGATGTTCAACGGGCTCATGAAACGGACGACCTTTTCGATCTCCGGGAAATCGGCCTGGAGGGCGGGCCCCACGGGAGCGCAGCCCCAAACCCAGAAATCCTGGGGGGACGGCGGACCGGGGTTCTCGCCCTTCTGTACACTCCGAAAGGTCTGCGTGACACGGTAGATCCGGTCGGCCTTGGTATGATAACGGTCATATGAGAACTCGTTCCGTACATAAAGGGTGATCAGCACACAGCAGGCCATCCCGATCGACAACCCGGTGATGTTGATGAGGGCGGATAGTTTTCGTTTTTTCAGGTTGCGCCAGGCGAGCTGGAAGAAGTGTCGGAACATAGGTGGGTGTTTTTTCAAGAGACGTCCAAGATCGCCAAATGTTGCAAATCTTATCCATTTTTACGGCGACGCCAGGCGTTCTTCAGGGCCTTCGCGCGCGCATCTCCCGGAAGATCAGCGACACGCCTCTCTACACAGCTACCAGCGATAGCATCACCGGCAAATTCTCGAAAAACAAGGCGATCTATACCATCCCCGATAACGACCTGGGAGATACGCCTTTTTGGTACGGGCCGGCGCTCCATCCGGCCTGCGTGTGCCACTCGACCTCATCGGGAGGTCGAGCTCACCCTCCTGAGCCTTGCCGGCCTGCCCGTTTATCATGGCCGGATACCCGTGACCAGCACGTCATGCAGCTTGATGATCACGGTGCCGGGCTCGGTGAGCAAAGGGATGTATTTCCTCGTGGTTCGAGGCGAGCGGAGTGCACGGTTCGAAAAAATATTGTTGCAGTAGGCTGGGACGCAGGTATAAAAAGCGTAAATTGAAAAGAGTAACTTTATGCCTGCCAGCTCTACCAGATTGACTTTATACGCCAGTGGCGTCATAGCGACATTATTGACCGCCGCGGCGTGCTTATTCCATGACGATACCATCGACTTCAATACCCAGGTAAAACCGATCATCAACCGGAAATGTATCACCTGTCATGGCGGTGTCAGGGCCAAAGGAGGTTTTAGCCTCCTTTTTCAGCAGGAGGCCTTCGCGAAGACGGAATCCGGAAAGCCGGCGATCATCCCCGGCGATCCCGATCACAGCGAGATGATCCGAAGGCTGACGCTCGACGATCCCGAAGAGCGCATGCCCTATAAACATGAGCCGCTGTCGAAGGACGAGATCGCGATCCTTCGCAAATGGGTGGCCCAGGGCGCGCACTGGGGCGAACATTGGGCCTATATCCCCGTGGCTAAGCCGTCGCCACCCGATATCAGCGACCCGTGGATCCGAAATGATATCGACCGCTACGTGCTGGCACGGTTAAAAGAAGAACACCTTACGCCCGCTGCAGCGGCTCCTTCGGCTGTTCTTCTTAGACGCGCGGCCCTCGATCTTATCGGTGTATATCCTTCCGACGCAGTAGTACAGCGCTATCTTGGGTCGAAAGACCCTGACAAGGCCTATGAGACCCTGATCGACACCCTGCTCGCCTCTCCCCATTTTGGCGAGAAATGGGCGGCCATGTGGATGGACCTTGCCCGTTACGCCGATACCAAAGGGTACGAACGCGACGATTCACGCAGCATCTGGCGCTATCGCGACTGGGTGATCCGGGCGTTCAACGACGACATGCCCTACGACCGGTTCCTCACAGAACAGCTCGCCGGCGACCTCTTGCCAAACCCTTCCGACGCCGATTATATCGCCACAGCTTTTCATCGCAATACGATGACCAATGACGAGGGGGGCACCGACAACGAAGAATTCCGCACCGCCGCCGTGCTGGACCGCGTCAACACCACCTGGGAGGCGCTCCTGGGGACGACCTTCGCCTGCACGCAATGTCACAGTCACCCCTACGATCCCTTTCATC
>DASYZH010000342.1:0-7900 GCA_035946435.1 Puia sp.
GGTGGGGTTGTTGCAGAACGATGCCCAGCCTTGTCCGATCATGACGTCTACGGAGAGTCTTTTTCTGCAAGCCGAGGCGGCGCAACGGGGATGGACCAACGGTGATCCGCAGACCTTGTATCAGCAGGCAATCACTGCCTCTTATGAGTACCTGCTGGTGACGAGTGCCGATAGTGCGGCGGCGGCTTACTATTCGCAAAACCTCGTGAATGTCGGCTGGGCTGCTTCCTCGAACAAGCTGCAGGCGATCATTGTGCAGAAATGGGCGGCGCTCAACGGCCTCGATCTGCCGGAGGTCTGGAGTGATTACCGGCGGTTGCATTATCCGGGTGATATCCCGCTTTCCAATTCGCCGAATGTGGTTTCGAACACGCCGCCGGTGCGGTTGTTGTATCCCGCGGTAGAATACCAGACGAACCTGGCGAATGTACAGGCGGAGGGGACGATCAACCAGTTTGCATCCAAAATATTTTGGATGCCTTAAAAACTTTTATGTTATGAAACTAACGTTGTTTTTTGTGGCGGTTTTGCTGGCGGGGTCTTGTGTAAAGACGGCGCCCAATTATACCGATTTTTCGGATATCAAGCCCATTGCGGAGCTTTACACGGGCGGGTCTACGGTCAACCTGGCCTATATCGCTACCGGCGCCGCACCGACGGATTATACCATCGAGATCAATTTGGCTTCACCGAATGCGGCGTCGAAGCCGTTACCGGTGACGTTGGCTGTCGACACAGCGGATTTCAATGAAATGAATGATTCGGTGGGCGATATCTATACTTTATTGCCTTCGTCTTTTTATGCGGTTACAGATTGGACGGTGAATATCTCGCCGGGGCAGCATCTGGCTTCGTTGCATGTCTCGGTTAATAGTGCTTCGCTGGACACGAATCATCTCTACGTGTTGCCGCTGAAGATCGTCGCTGCGCCGGGGCTCACCATCAGCGGCAATTTTGGGAATGGGTTCTGGCAGATGATCGCCGCGAATCCGTATGTGGGGTTGTATCATTCCGTGGGGTATAAGAAGGATGTGGGGGTGGTCACGAATATCGACCAGGACAAGTACCTGTATTTTGCCGATCCGAATCCGGCGTTCGGATTGGGTTATGTGGGGATGAATACGGTGATCGGGCAGGCCGGCGATGACGTGACCTATATCGATTATGGGATTGCTTTCGACCTCACGGTGGATCCCGTGAGTGATACTGTGGCGGTGACTTCCGATCCAAACCAGGGGGCAAGGGGGAAGATCCCGCTTTTCAATAACGGGGCTTGTGTTTATGATCCCGTGGCGAAGGCGTTTACATTGAACTATGCGTATGTGAATGCGTATGGGAATACGGATAGTATTCATGAGGTGCTTACATGGAAGCCGTTGCCGCAATAGCTTACATTACGGGGAGATTGCGGATACGCTTGCCTGTGGCATGATAGATGGCGTTGGTGATGGCTGCGGCGGTGGGGCCCTGGGCGGCTTCGCCGGCGCCTAAGGAGGGTTGGTCGGGGCGGTCGATTATGAGGACTTCGACGCGGGGCGCCTGGTTCATGTGGAGGATGGGGTAGGTGGCCCAGTCGCGGCTGGTGACATGGTGTTCATCGAAGCGGACCTGTTCCAGGAGTGTCCAGCTGGTAGCCTGGACCATGCCGCCTTCGATTTGGTTTTTGATGCCGTCGAGGTTGATGACTTCGCCGGCGTCGACGACGGCCCAGAGGTGTGTGACTTTTACGTTCGCGGCGCTTGTGTTTTGGGCTGGGGAAGTGACTTTGACCTTTGCGGCGACTGCGCAGTAAGTGCCGCCGTTTTTATATCTCGAGAAGGCGATGCCGACTTTTTCGTTTTTGACGGCTTCTTTGAGTTTGTCCAGGACGGCGCGGGCGCGGTCGTCCTGCAGGTGTTGGAGGCGGAATTCGAACGGGTCTTTGCCGGCGGCGGTGGCGAGTTCTTCCATGAATGATTCGATGGCGAAGATATTCGCGAAGGCGCCGAGGCTGCGGAGCGAGGAGGCGCGAAGGGGGCCATCGAAGAAATTGGCCCGGATGTTTTGGTTGGGTATGTTGTAATAGGGCTCGGCGTTGCGATAGGCGCCGCCGCTGAAACCCGAAGGTTTTGCCGTGAACGGTTTTTCCAGATAGCGCGCCGGTAGAAGGTTTTCCGCGTGGCCCGAGGGGCGGGCGCCATGGGTATCGGAGTATAGCGCGTAATTCCAGTAGTTTATTTTTCCTTCTGCGTCGAGGGTGGCTTCGAGATCCATGAGCATGGCGCTGCCGTAGGGCTCCCAGGCGTGTTCGTCGTCACGGCTCCATTGCACATAGATGTGTTTCCCGGGAAAAGCGACTGCCATAAGGGCCGCGTCTGCCGCGACATCGTCGGCGCCATTGTGACCATAGCAGCCGGAGCCGGCGACTCCTTTGACGTGGATGCCGGCGGCGGGTATCCCGAGCATGGCTGCCAGTGATTCGCGCAGTGGGTATACGCCCTGGCTATGGGACCAGACGTCGAGCTTATCCTTCTCATATTTCGCGATGGCGCAGGAGGGCCCGATGGCGCCGTGCATGATGTATGGTTTGGAGTAGCTTGCTTTTATCGTTTTGCCTGATTCTGCGGCTTGTGGGGGTGCGATGCTGCCTTTTTGCGCCACGTTCTCGGTTCTTACGGGGAGGGTGCGGAGGTATGCGGGGAGCTCGTTTGGTTGGATATTGGGCAGGGGCGGGACGTCTTCCCATTGTGCGTGATCGTGGACGAGCTTTTGGGCTTTGAAGGCCTGGTGCTGGTTTGTTGTGATCACGGCGAGGAAGCTGCCGTTGCGAATGATCGTTTGGATGTCTTTGTTCGCTGCTTTGATGGCGTTTTCATCGACGTCCTTGAGCTTCGCGCCATAGGATGGGGGGCGGATCACGGCGCCATACGCCATGCCGGGAAATTGCAGGTCCTGGAGATGATAGGGGTGACCGTGACAGATGAGTTCGTTGTCGGGGCGCGGGATGGGTTTGCCTATGAGGCGGTGTTGGCCTGCGGGTTTTAGCTGGGTGGGCAGGCGGACCTCGTCGGTAAGCTGGCGGCCGGCGAGGAGGGCGGTGATGGTTATCGTTTGTTTTTGAGGTCCGGTGATGATGCCTTTTTCGAGTGTCAGCCGGGTAGCGGGGATGTCGAGTTTTTTTGCCGCTTCATCGAGCAGGATCTTGTGGGCTGCCGCGGCGGCATAGCGGATGGCAATGGCGCTCATTTCAATGCTGTTGCTACCGGCGGTGTAGCCTTCGTCGGGTGTTTGGCCGGTCTCGGCGACCAGCACTTCGACCTGGTTCATGTCCATATTGAGTTCTTCTGCTGCTACCTGGGCGACGGCGGTGCGGATGCCCTGGCCGAGTTCCAGTTTTCCGGTGAGGACGCGGATGCGGTTGTCTTCCAGCACCTGGAGCCAGGCGTTGATGTGGGGGTCGGCGGCGAGGTCGCCGGGGAGGTCGGGACTTGCCGTGGCAAGTGCGCGCATTTTGGCAGACGCAAAGCCGGTGAGGCAGAAGCCGATGGTGAGGCTTCCCGTGGTTTTTATGAAATCTCTTCGGGATGAGCGGATCATAGATTTTGTTTTTTCATTTCTTCTATGGCATGGTTTGCGGCACGGGCGGTAAGGGCCATGAAAGTGAGGGATGGATTTTGGTTGCCGGTGGAGGCCATGCAGGCGCCATCGGTTACGAAGACATTCTTGCAGTTATGGAGCTGGTTCCATTCGTTGAGCAGGGAGGTCTTGGGATCGCGGCCCATCCTGACGCCACCCATCTCGTGAATATCGAGGCCGGGGTTTTGGTGATTGTTGAAGCCCGAGACGTTCTTACAGCCGGCGGCTTCCAGCATTTCGGAGCCCTGGGTGACGAAGTCGGTGGCCATCTTATCGTCGTTGTCGTCGTAGCTAACGGCGGTAATGAGCTGCGGGATGCCCCAGGGGTCTTTTTGGTCTGGACTGAGGCGGACGTGGTTCTCGAATTTGGGGATGGTCTCGCCTTGCATGCCCATGGAGACCCACCAGGGACCTGGTTCGGAGAGCGAATCTTTGTATGCTGCGCCGATCCCCAGCTGGTCATTTCCTTGTTCCGCGCCGGCTCTCGAGGCGCTGAAATAGCTCATGTAACCCCTTTGGAAACCGAGGTCCTCGTGTTTTTTAAGATTGCGGAAGTTGGGGATGAAGACCTCGGTGGGCCGGCGGCCGTAGTAATATTTGTCGGGGAATCCTTCGAAGAGGCCGCTTACATTTCCGCGGTAGTTGTGAAAGGCGACATAGTGACCTAGGAGACCATTGTCGTTCCCGAGGCCGTTAGGGAAGCGGGCGGACTTGCTATTGAGCAGGATGAGGTTCGTATTGAGGCAGGCGGCATTGACGAAGATGATACGGGCGCGGTATTCTGTGGTCTTTTTGGTTTGGGCATCTATGACGAGGACTCCTCCCGCTTTACCCGATTTTTCGTCGTAGAGGATCTCGGCGACGACGCTATAGGGTTGCAGGGTCAGGTTGCCGGTGCGTTCGGCCCAGGGGATGGTGGTCGAGTTGGAGTTGAAGTAGCCGCCGAAGGGGCAGCCTCTTTCGCACATATTGCGCGCCTGGCATTGACCGCGGCCCTGCTCGATGTGGATGGGCTGGGGTTTGGTAAGATGAGCGCAGCGACCGATGATCACGGGCCGGTCCGGATAACGTTCCATGATCTTGTCCGAGATGTGTCTTTCGGTACAGTTCATTTCCCAGGGCGGAAGGAATTCACCGTCGGGGAGTTGGACGAGCCCATCCTTATTGCCGCTGATGCCGGCGAATTTCTCGACATGGCTATACCAGGGGGCGAGGTCGTTGTAGCCGATGGGCCAGGGTGGTGTGATGCCGTCACGTGATGGGCCTTCGAATTCGAATTGGCTCCAGCGTTGTGTCTGCCGGGCCCAGAGTAAACTTTTGCCGCCGACCTGATAGCCTCTGATCCAGTCGAAGGGTTTCTCCTGGATGTAGGGATGCGCCTTATCCGGTACGAAGAAGTGTTTGGTGGCTTCGCCATAGGCGTAGCAGCGGCTGAGGACGGGGTTGTCGTCGAGGACGGCTTTGGGGAGGCGGCCGCGATGGGGAAATTCCCAGGGGGCTTTGGTGGCGGTGGGATAGTCTTTGAGATGGACAACGGAGCGGCCGCGTTCGAGCAAGAGCGTCTTAAGGCCGTGTTCGCAGAGTTCTTTGGCGGCCCAACCGCCGCTGATGCCGGAGCCGATGACGATGGCGTCGTACTGGGTCATGGGAGCAATCTTTGTTAGGGAAGGTAAGAAATTTTGGGTTAACGCCTGCTTACCGATGTGCGGTGAGCACGATGACGGCCAGCAGGGCATTCGGCGTCGTAGAGCGGGCACAAAATCTGCATATGGAACAGCATGCGCCTGCAACAGACCTGTTATCTTTCAATCAATCTGCTTTTTCTGGCATTGTTTATGGGGTGTCAGAAGAACGGTCAGCTTTCCCAGCCTGCCCCGGAAATTGATACCAGTTGGTTTAAACCGTCACAACGCTTGACTGGCGTTGGTATCGGTAATTCCATCATCGCAGGTCACCCTTGGCGTTATTCGGGGCTGGAACAGCACAACATTAATTTACCGGATAGCTTTGGACAAATTTGTTATCACCTCGCACTCTTGACCAATTTCCAATGGTTCGACCGAGGCTGGGGTGGTCAGACCACGGGCCAGATCCGTGCGCGATTCTTGCGCGACGCCCTTGCCGAGTCATCTGACCCCGGTGACGGGGACGGTCCGGTCACCCTTAAACAGAAACCGGATTTTGTGGTCCTTGAGGGGGTCGTGAATGATATTGCGGCCCTGGTGCCGATGGACAGTATCGAAGGAAATTTTATCTGGATGTCCTCCATGCTCTACCACAATCACATTCGTTGTATCGCATTGAACTGCGTAGGGCAGGGGTACAATGTTTTCAACTCCGCGCAGCTGAATATGATCACGCAATTCAACCACTGGCTGGCCAGCGGAGATCTCGATAGTCTCGATGTGACTGTAATAGATATCAATTCTTTCTGGAACAGCGGTGTTTACGGGGGCGTCTCCCCCTGGGGCAACGATAATCTCCATTTCTCCTCCTTCGTCGATTCCGCCGACGGCGTCCACTTCACCCAGGCAGGATACGATTCGGTGGCACACATTATTTTCCGTGTCGCCGGGCTACCCGGTCAAACTGTTTCAAGTTGAAGTTGGCATTTAAGTTCTTAAATTTGGAAAAAATGTAGTCATCGTGATCCTGCGGGAATTTCCGGAATTGGGTTGGCTGAAGCGACAGATCGACCAGGGCTTTCGGGATAAGAAAGGCTGGGGAGACTTGCGGCTGGACCGGGAGGGATTTCCGAGTGTCGTGATCTACACGCCGGCGAAAGAATGCTACCGGCCGGATGTCAAAGGGCCGATCTCGCTTTTCGTGAATCTCAGGGGATCGAGCCGGTGTACGGTGGACGGAGAGACGCGGGTCATCCGCGAGGATACCTACTTCATCAGCAATCGAAACCAGCCTTACACCTTTGCCGTAGAGAAGGGTGAGTCCGCCGAAACTTTCAACATTCATTTTGGGGAACATTTTGTGGAGTCGGCGCTGAATGCGCTGCTGACACCCGCCGGGCTGACCCTGGATCGCGGGGACCGGCAGGAGCTCAACGAGCTTCACTTTTTTAACCGCCTCTACAGGCGTGACGCTGAATTCGATCAGGCGATCCAATGGATGTTGCGGTCTTACCAGCAGGATGGGTTCAATAAACTTCTTTTTGATGAACAGCTCTTTGTTTTGCTGCGCCTGCTGGTAAAGGAGGATCGGAGGATCAGGACGGAGATCGAGGCATTGCCGACTGTAAGGCATAGTACGCGGGTGGAGCTTTACAAGCGATTGAGCCATTCGATAGATTATATTCACTCGGCCTTTCCTGACGCGATCGATCTGGCCACTATGGCGGCAGCGGCCTGCCTATCCAAATATCATTTTCTGCGATTATTCAAGCAGGCGTATGGCGTTTCGCCCTACCAATACATCCAGGAGCTGCGGTTGACGAAGGCCATGAGACTGCTTAGCGGGACGGCGATGCCGGTAGCCGAGATCGCGGCCTTTCTGGGGTTTGACAATCCGCAGTCTTTTAGCCGGCTTTTCTTTCAGCGCATGGGGGTATATCCTGCCCCCTTCCGCGCGGCGTCGAGGTAGGGGGCGCGGCGGGGCGTGCGGAGGCCATTTGGGGGCGCGGGGCGTGCGGCCGGACCAAAAAATGGGCGGCGGCCGGGGCAAAATAGCAATTTTGGTTATGGGGTCGATGGAGTGGACGGTGCAATTTTGTGCTTTCACACTTTAATACCTCATCTATGGTTACGTTATTGTTCTTGCTGCTGGTCGCGGGTATTTTCACCTGGATCTTCATAGGCTTGCGCAGGGCGCTGGTCAGGACCGGCTGGACACCGGAGAAGCAAATGGCCGTTTTTTTCCGGGCACTGGCGGCGGTGATCGCCTGGGCCGCAATTTTAACGGCATTGGCCCTGGCGGGTTTCTTTGCCAATTATGCCGCCATGCCGCCGCGGATACCCCTTTCGATGGTAGTCCCTTTGGCCCTGATGCTTGTGCTCATCTTTTCCCGGGGAGGTAAACAATTGTTGCAGGTGATGCCGCCGCATTGGCCGATATATGCGCAAACCATCCGGATCGGGGTGGAGCTGGTTATTTTGCTGGCCGTGCTGAACCGGATGATGCCCGTACAACTGAGCCTGGAGGGGCGCAATTTCGATATCCTCACCGGCCTGCTCGCGGTACCCGTGGGTTATTACGTTTTTGTCGCCCGGCGGTGGCCGAGATGGGTGGCCGTAGGCTATCATCTGCTGGGGATGGGCCTGCTTGTGAACGTGCT